>DASZGG010000331.1:0-8229 GCA_035939025.1 Chthoniobacterales bacterium
GCGGGCTAGCCCGCGTTTGCTTTTGAGCGGCGCAGATTCGATATTCGCGGGTGACGCCAGTAAGTGAAGTAAAATATAAGATCGGGAATGAGCGCTTGGTGAAGGTTACCGGAAGCGCTGCGGCGAAGCTTTCGCAATTGCTGCAACGGCAGGGCCGCCCGGATGGCGCACTCAGAGTCGCGGTCATTGGCGGCGGTTGTTCCGGGTTGCAGTATAAAATGGATCTTGTCGATGGCCCAGCTAACCGAGACATTCTTGTGGAGTCCAATAACGTTCGCGTCGTTGTTGATCCGAAAAGTGCGCTGTTTGTCAGTGGGTCATTGCTAGACTACAGCGAAGATCTTCAAAAGGGAGGATTTAAGGTGACGAATCCAAACGCCGTGGCGCATTGTTCCTGCGGCGAAAGTTTCTCTGCATGATTGATTACTTCGCCCTCCTTGATCTCGAGCGGCGGCCCGCGATCACTGAAGAAACCGTCAAGGAAGCTTATTTCCGCAAATGTGAATCGCTCCATTCGGATCCGGCTCGATCCGGCGAGTTGATTGCGGTGAATGCGGCGTTTCAGACCATCGTTAATCCCGCGACACGAATACAACATCTCTTAATGCTCGAGTTCGGGGATGCTGGCGGGGGCCAAATAGAGCCTGATCTGGGAGAATTATTCGGGACGATCGTCGAAGTGCTGCAAATCGCCGACCAGGAATTAGGGTCTCTCTCGGCCCGCAGTTCGCCCATTCTCCGCGCTCTGGCATTCCAGAGGCTCGACGGACTTCGCGAAAAATTGGTCCGGGCGGAAAAAGAGCTTTCGCAACGAGAGTCCGGTCTTCTCGCTGAGGTCGTCCGACTCGATAAGAGCTGGTTTAAGAGTACTGTTCAGTCCCGCCATCCGCTCGCGCAAATCGCGCTGGGTCTGACGTTCGTCCGGAAGTGGTTGAGTCAGGTGCGAGAAAGAAAAATCCGCTTGGAAGAACTCGCTTAGGGTTCGATTTGTATGATCTCGAGCGAATCTTTACCAATTTATGACTGACATCGTTGGGATAGACCTCGGAACAACCAACTCGTTGATAGGTGTCATGGATTCGGGTTTTCCTATCCTGATTGCCGATCGCGAGGGGTCGCGACTGACTCCGTCCGTGGTTTACGTTCCGGAAAGCGGTGATCCCATCGTCGGAGCTCCTGCAAATCGGATGCGCGCATTAATGCCGGAGCGGACGTTGTATTCTGTGAAACGTCTTATTGGGCGCCGGCCCGGAGAGTCGGAGAAGGAAGATTTTCCCTTTGCGGTGAGATCCCAGAACGGCCGCATGCTCTTGGAGATCGGCGATCGACTGCTCAACCCGGAAGAAGTTTCCAGCCTTGTTCTGAAGAAGCTCAAAGCCGATGCCGAAGCGAGTCTCGGGCGCTCGGTAGATCGGGCAGTGATTACCGTTCCTGCGTACTTCAACGACTTGCAACGCCAAGCTACGAAGCGGGCCGGGGAACTGGCTGAGTTCACGATAGAAAGAATTATCAATGAGCCGACCGCCGCCGCCCTGGCCTACGGCTTAGACCGACTCCGTGATCGCTCCAAAATCGCCGTTTACGACCTCGGCGGCGGAACCTTTGACATCTCTATCCTCGAACTGAACGAGGGCATTTTCCGCGTTTTGTCGACGAACGGAAACACCCGGCTGGGCGGCGACGATATCGATCGTGAGCTTGTCCGTCTCCTGAAGGAACGCATCATCGGCCGCTATCCCGAACTTCGGCCGGAACTCGACGATAGGATGTTTTTTGCCAGAATTCGTGAAACAGCGCACGAAGCAAAATTGCGGCTGTCGACTGAAGACGTTGTGCAGGTCGAAATTCCATTCCTGTCCGGAAATCGCAGCTTCTCCTACACGCTAACACGCCAGGAGTTGGAAGCGGTTGCTCGACCGATTATCCGCCGCACTCGCTCGCACTGTCTCCGCTCGCTTGACGACGCGAAGCTGGATCCTCGTACACTCGATGAAGTCATCCTCGTCGGCGGCGTTACCCGAATGCCGATCGTCCGGCAGTTTTGTGCTGAGGTCTTCCAACGCCTCCCTAACATCACCCAAAATCCGGACGAAGCCGTAGCGGTAGGGGCAACGATCCAAGCCGGTATTCTTTCCGGAGAGGTTCAGAACATCTTATTGCTTGACGTTACTCCATTGTCGCTCGGCATTGAAACATTCGGCGGATTGATGAACGTGCTCATTCCGCGGAATTCCACAATCCCATGTAAGGCTGGCGAAATGTTCACAAATGCGGTCGCCAATCAGAACTCTATGCAGATTGTCGTTTTGCAGGGTGAGCGCGAACTCGCCAAGGATAACTGGGAGCTTGGACGTTTTGATATCGAGTTTGAGCCAGTGCTGAAGGCGGTCGCGAGAGTTGGTGTTCAGTTTGAGATCGATGCCGACGGTATCCTTCATGTGCTGGCGCGTGATACCCGGACCGGACGAGAGAAAGTTATTGAGCTGAGTAGCGCAGTGGATGTTTCCGACGATGCCGTCGAAAAAATGATCGCCGAATCCTTGGATCACGCTTTTGAAGACATGTCCGAACGCGTCTGGACTGAGGCGGTTCTCAAGAGCAACGAGTTACTCCCAGCCGTCCGGAGCGCCTTGACGCTGGTCGGTGACCAGATAACCTCAGACGATCAAAAGAAAATTGATGTTTTGGTTATCGAAGTCGAAGCGGCGCTGAAAAGTCACGATTCGCATCGCCTTAAAAAAGCAAATGCAGAGCTCGACGAAGGAACCCAGCATCTTGCGACCCTTTTGATTGATCGCGCGATGTCCGAAGCGGCGAGGCGCAAGAAATGAGCCGGTGTAAGCGAAAGCTCCAGCTTTTGCTCCTGAGTTTCCGGATCGAAGACAAAAGCTGAAGCCTTCGCTTACGCTGTCAATATTACTGATTGCCAGGGATCCCGGCGCCAGGTGCGGATCGTGTGTCAAAGAAAATGCGGGGAGGGATCGCGTCACTGATCGCCCAGCGCGATTTGCCGTTAAAGGCTATAACTTGGGTGTAGCCCGTATCTGCCGGATAGGCCTTGATAATAGTGTCTCTCCAGAACCGGCCGTCGCTCGAAGCTTCAATCTCGACGCTCCTGGGAGCGTCGCCGACGTATTGGCCATTTATTTCGATTTTAGCACCGGCGGGTTCAGAGACGATTAGGACTTTTTGTCGCGGTCTCGCAGCTTGAGGGTGCGATGCGCAGCCTGAGTTAATCAGAGAAAGTGCGGCGATCAGGTACGCAGGAATGGTGCAAAAGTGTGGTAGAAGCCGATGCATGGGATTTGGCTTTATCAAAAACGTGAGCCGTTCGTCTCGCATTTTATCTTTGAATGCCGGTTGACATTTTCTGCGTTTCGTTTTTTGGCATGGTTCCGGGCAGTAAGCGAAAGCTCCAGCTTTTGCCGTCTGGCATGGCGAAGAGGCAAAAACTGGAGCTTTCGCTTACGTCGTCCAAGTGGAGAGCTTAAAGAGCTTCGGCTTCGAGAAAGCGACCGAACGGATCAGTTCAATGTAAAGGTACAGAAAATACGTAAATACTTTGTAATAAGATGTTTATATAATTGAAATTCTTCGATAACATATTTGAGTTGACTAGACGGTTTAGTAGGTTAACGTGGTTAAAGTTTCCATACGATTTTTCTGGGCATTTCGGAGCGCGGTCCGCTTAGGAACGATAGAGCCGGAATGCTGAGAGAAACAAGAAAGCGAGGGCTCGAAGGAGTCACCTCTTTCGGGCTCTCAAGGTTAGAAGAAATAAAATATGGATACGAATTTTTACATTCTTATGGCCGTGCTGAACAGCTGCGGCATCGAGCACAAAATGCAGGATAGGTCAACCGTCTCCGAGCCGGATTTTGTACCGTTTGATCTTTCACACCTGAGAGATTTTCCGGGTCAAGACAAGCAAGACAGAAATCCATCGAGAGGGTACGGCCGAAATGTATCGAAACCTCTCCCGGCCTGACTGGCCCCGCAAAGCTTCAAAGCTTCGTCTGGCGTCCCCCCAGACAAACAAACCGGATCGGGTCGATGCGGCTCTCCGGTCAGGGCAAGTAAGCGAAAGCCCCAGATTTTGCCGCCTGGCATGACGAAGAGGCAAAAGCTGGAGCTTTCGCTTACATCCCGTCTGGCATGATAAAGAGGCAAAAGCTGGAGCTTTCGCTTACGTCATGCAAAACCTTCAAAGATCGACTTGAGGACCAGGACGCGTCAGCGCCAATTTCTAGAGGAACTCTGTGCGCCCGATATCGACAATTTGTCAGGGCTGCGCTCAAGGGGAAGCGGAGCAGTCTTGTCGACATATTTTCGATAAGCTTTGGCCCAATTCGAAGCTACTTCTTGGCGCGCAGCGACCAGCGGCAGGCGTCCGGAGCAAACCAACCGATACACGCGCTTTTCGAGCGCAAGTTTCTTCTCGACCGTCCAAAACGAGCCTTTTCGACTGTGCGGCCAGAGATTCTTGGCTGAATTTGAGCCCCCAAGGCAGAGCGGGATCAGGTGGTCCAGCGTATAATTCTTTTCGTCCAAGCTCAAACCGTACGCCCCATAAACCGCACGCTTAACGTCGGTCGGGATGTTCGAGACGCGCGCTGCTCCGGAAGCCAGTTTCTTTACCTCAGCCAAGGAAATGCTTTGTGCTTCACCGGGAGTAACGACTGGATCTGGCAAGACTTGGATCGGGAGAAGCCTGGGATCGGGGAGCAGGCTAACTCGTTGGACGGTGGAATGGCGGTGGGCCGCGCTCACAAGTTTTGTTCCGATAGACGACGCCAAGGCAGTGAACGCATGGGAATGATAATGTGCGACGACGATCCCGCAAACACCGACCGCCAACGGAGCCGCTAATAGGAGGACGAGCGGGATCTTCAACTGCCTGAAATCGATCGGTTCGCCGCTTATGGATGAGCTCCCAAATTGAGGTGCGTTGGCTCGGTTGAAATCTGACCAGACTCCCGACCGAAGAGCAGGGACCAAGCGGCGGCGGACGGGCTCCCTTCTTCCGGAAGAAACGCCTTTACTTCCCGCCCAAAGCTTGCGCGCTCCGTTGCCGAGTTCTCGAAAAACTCCTCTCGGGAGTCCTATAACGCTGCGGAAGTTCATAGGGCTTCATGCCCGTTACCGGAAAGATCGGCTCCAGTTCTATCCGGTTGTCGCAAATGATTCAAGCGAGATTGCGAGACGGTACACTAGTTGCAGCTGCTCAGCGCCATGTTAGAATTTTCACCGTGTCGCAGGTAAGCGCCGGGCTATTGATGTACCGAAAGTCTGGCAGCATTCTCGAAGTTTTTCTCGTGCATCCGGGCGGCCCATTTTGGGCCAAGAAAGATGAAGGCGCATGGTCGATCCCTAAGGGACTCATAGATGAAGGGGAGGACAGGCTTGAGGCGGCAAAGCGCGAGTTTTTAGAAGAAACGTCCATCCGTCCAGCTGAACCGTTTATATACCTTGGCGAGATAAAGCAAAAATCAGGTAAGCGCGTCCATGCGTGGGCGTTTGCGGGAAACTGCGATTTGTCACAAATGAATAGCAATACCTTTACTCTCGAATGGCCGCCGAAGTCTGGGCAGATGAAAGAATTTCCGGAAATTGATAAAGGAGAATTTTTCTCGGTACCGGATGCACGACGCAAGATCACTCCGTCTCAAGCGGATTTCTTGGTTAGACTGACGAATTATTTAGAACGATTGAATGAGTAGGTTGTTTTTTTGCGGCGGTTCAAGGGTTCTCCGCATCCTGGAAATGCCTTCTTGGGATGCTTTAATAATTTCAGGATAGTCTTTCTGGAAGGTGAATTTCAGGGAGGTGGCACTTCTTTCGGTGTATATCGGGTAACCTACATCGTTGAACATTTTAAAGCCCACGAACTCCGCGTTCACAAAGCCTCTCTGGCGGTTGTACTGAATCGTCACGCATTTGCCGGCGTGAAGGCCGCAGGAAATAGAGACTCCCTGCGTCTGAAAATCCAACCATTTGTCGAAATAAGGATTAAACTTACCGCCAGGACGAACCGCAATCGGTTTCCCGTACCTTTTGATCAACTGCGTCTCCGTATCACCGAGGCGACCGAATGCAGTTCCGGCTATTCCAATGATTAAGATGATTATCCAGAGTCTCATTAGACTATTGCGAACAATTTCCGTGGGGCGAGTGTAAACATTTTTGGAGGCGAGCACAAGGATCCTGGATGGTCCTTCAATTTGGTTCAATGACGCGGTCGCAGATGATTCAGCGATGATGTATGGGTGTCATCATGGAATATCGTCAACTCGGACAATCAGGACTTCGGATTTCTGTGCTCAGTTTAGGTACGATGACTTTCGGTGGCCGTGACATTTTTAGCAAGGTAGGCGCCACGGATGTTGCGGCCGCGCGTCACCAGGTCGATCTCTGCCTCGAGGCGGGTGTCAACCTGTTCGACACCGCCAATTGTTATTCCGACGGAGTCTCGGAGGAAATTCTCGGCGAGGTTTTGGAAGGTCGCCGGGATAATGTGCTCATTGCGACCAAAGCCAGAATGGTTGTTGGCGATGGCCCGAACGAAGGTGGCGCCTCGCGGTACCATCTGATCCGAGAGTGCGAAAAAAGCCTGCGCCGGCTTCGGACGGATCACATCGATCTTTATCAACTCCATGAATGGGACGGACAGACGCCGCTTGAAGAAACGCTTGAGGCGTTGGATGCACTCGTGAGGTCAGGTAAGGTTCGGTACGTTGGGGCCTCTAACTACTCGGGATGGCATTTGATGAAAGCTCTGGGCATTTCCGAACGCCATGGTTACATCCGTTTCGTCAGCCAACAGATCTATTATTCTTTGCAGGCAAGAGATGCGGAGTACGAGCTGGTTCCAATTACGCTTGATCAGGGCTTGGGCATCTTGGTTTGGAGCCCGTTGGCCGGCGGGCTCTTGTCCGGCAAATATCGGCGCGGCAAGCAGAGCCCGGAAGGTTCCCGTCATTTTAACAACTGGGGTGAACCCCCTATTCATAACGAACAGCAGCTCTATGAGATCATCGATATTCTGGTGGAAATCGGGGAGGCCCGCAAGGTTTCCGCAGCTCAAGTCGCTCTGGCTTACCTGCTTGGCCGGCCGGGTGTGACATCCCTGGTGATCGGCGCTCGCACAGACGCACAGTTGGCCGACAATCTGGCTGCGGCTAACCTGGTCCTTACGCCGGAACAACGGGCCGGGCTCGATTCAGCTAGTTCGCCGGTGTTGCTGTATCCCTATTGGCATCAGGCTAAGACAGCAAAAGAACGGCTCAGCCCGGCTGATCTCTCATTACTCCGGCCCTTCATTTAACCCAAATTCCGAAATTAAGGACTCGTCCTCGTGCTCGTCGTCGTCCTTCGTCCTCGAGAATCCCGATGGTTGACAATCAGACTAACTGGACAAAATAATTGCGGGACAAATCGGGCTCTCTTCGCTGGAGAAAACGCCGACTGATCGAGGACGACGACCAGCACGAGCATCAAACTTCGGAGTTTAGATTTGACCCAGATTCCGATAAAACTGGCGCCTGTGAGCGATTGGAACCCGAATCTTTATCTGCGCTTCGAGGCTCATCGCACCCGCGCTGCCCGTGATCTTTTAGGGCGAGTCGAACTTCAGGAAGTCCGACTCGCCGTGGACCTCGGTTGCGGACCGGGGAATAGCACCCGCCTGTTGGCAGAACGCTGGCCGGGAGCCAGGATTGTTGGCGTCGACAACTCTGCTGCGATGCTCGAGCGCGCTCGCACGTCTTATCCGAAAATGACATGGATTCAGGCAGATCTTGCCCATTGGTTCCCGCCCGCCTACCAGGACCTTATCTTCGCGAACGCTTCGCTCCAGTGGGCGCCGGACCACGCTGAACTTCTGCAGGCCCTTTGCGTTCGCCTCCGCCCTGGCGGCATTCTAGCTTTTCAGATTCCATTCATCCACCAGCAACCGGTTGCCGAGGTCTACCGGCGCCTGATCAACTCGCCCCAATGGCGTGTGTTTCCTCCCCCAGACGAACGATTAACCGTCGAGACCCCTATATTTTACTACAATGTTCTGTCGAAATACTGCCGACAAGTCGAGATCTGGGAAACGGTCTACCATCATCTGCTCGAGAAGCACGAGGAAATGGTGACTTGGTATCAGAGCACCGGATTGCGACCGTTCCTCGCGAAGTTGCCGGATGATCATACCCGCTCGGTTTTCACGACCGAATTGGCCGACTG
>DASZGG010000332.1:0-5160 GCA_035939025.1 Chthoniobacterales bacterium
CATAATAATTGCCGAAGAGCGCAAGGACAGATCCGGCGCCCGTCAGGAAGCTCATTCGAGAAACAAGAAAATCGGTGGGTAGTCGATTCATGAGCAGATGAATTGCGGCTTGTCCAAGGTCGCGGTTATACGTCTCAGGACAAGTCTATCCCAACAATGACCAAGCGGTCAACGAGGGAAATGTCCCGACTTAGTTCTGACCAAATTTCAGAACCCTGTTGTGTAATCCGTTATGTAGTGAGCCTTTTTCTTTGCTCTACTATTATGTAAGTCCTTGATTATGAACGCATGGCGGATGGGGAGGGATTCGAACCCTCGGTACCTTGCGGTACACACGCTTTCCAGGCGTGCCCAATCGACCACTCTGGCACCCATCCAACTTGAGCCCGAGACACTGGAGCGTCAGGTAAGTAGTTTCAACAAGTTTTCTCGGAGCAATGGTTACTCTGATAAAGTGATCGAAAAACTGGGGGAACAACCCTAAGGACCTAAATTTGATTTAGCGCCTGCAGCAGTGCGTTGAGTTCGGCTTTTAGCTCAGCTTGCCTTTCCTGAATCACCTCGAGCTTCAACTGGTAACGGTGGAGCTGGATCGTCGCGTGGTGAATGTGGCCTTTCACCTCAGTCGTTTGTGCCTGGCTCTCGAGAATCGCTCGCTGCAGCTCGTTTTGGCGATGCTTTAACTCATCACGCGGACGCCCCTCAAAATGAAATTTCTTCGGAGCAGCATTTCGAGCCCCTTGAACGGCCTTGGCAAGCTTAGCAGTTGCTGCCTGCAGAAACTCAAGCGACGGTCCGCCATATTCAGGGACCTTCAGCCCGCCACCGCAAAGCGTGCAATTGACTTCCATACCGGCTCCGTCCATATCAACGACTAGTTCCCCGCCGCAATGCGGACAATCGAAGACGATATCCCGCTCGGTCACCTGCACCCCAGCGGTCTCGATCTGGTCGGGGGAAGGAACGTTCTCAGGCGCGTTTGAATTCGAGTTCGCGTCGGCCATATCCAATCCTTCAGAAATAACAAATGGGAGCATGATAGCCAGTCGACGAAAAATCAAGGGACTCAGCAGCGCTATCTCAGTGGCGGCAGTGACACCGTGGCTCATTTGGGCGAGCCATGTGCGCCATACTGGCACTGTAAAGAATTCGAGAGATCTGGACTAAATCTTGCAACCTATTGGTGATGAGGTAGTTCCGCCCTAAACAGTATCGTGTTTGTCGCTGGCACGCCATATGCATACCGAGTCTGCTTGACGTATGGCTAAAATTTTAGGCATCGACCTCGGAACCACCAACTCCTGTATGGCCGTGATGGAGGGTGGCGAACCAGTCGTCATCGAAAATTCCGAAGGCGCTCGTACAACGCCCTCGATTGTTGCTTTTACCAAGGGCGGGGAGCGTTTAGTCGGTCAAGCCGCAAAACGACAGGCGGTGACTAACTCGCAAAATACGGTTTTCTCCATTAAGCGCTTTATGGGCCGGAAATTTGAAGAGGTCCAGGATGAAGCAAAGCGGGTCCCGTACAAGATTGTCAGAGCTTCGAACGGCGACGCGCATGTTGAGGTGCAGGTGGGCGGAGAACGCAAGACCTTTTCTCCTCAGGAAATATCGGCGATGATCCTTGGAAAGCTGAAAGCGGATGCTGAAGCGAAGCTGGGGGAGAAGATCGCGCAAGCCGTTATTACTGTGCCGGCTTATTTCAATGACTCGCAGCGAAACGCAACGAAAGATGCCGGTCGAATCGCGGGTTTGGAAGTTCTCCGAATCATCAATGAGCCAACCGCAGCCTCGCTGGCATACGGGCTTGACAAGAAGAAAGACGAAAAGATCGCCGTCTATGACCTGGGCGGCGGCACGTTTGACATATCGGTTCTGGAGATTGGCGAAGGTGTTTTCGAAGTTAAGGCTACGAATGGGGACACTCACCTCGGTGGCGACGACTGGGACAACAAGATCATGGACTGGATTATCTCTGAGTTCCGTTCGGAGACAGGCATCGATGTGAGCAAACAATCCGATGCACTCCAAAGGATCAAAGAGGAAGCGGAGAAGGCCAAAATCGCCCTCTCTTCGTCACAGGAGTACGAAATCAACCTCCCGTTCATCACCGCGGACGCAACCGGTCCGAAGCACATTCAAAAGAAGCTGACCCGGTCGAAACTGGAGCAGCTGACGGATGATTTGTTCGAACGGACGATTCGACCGGTGAAAGCCTGTCTTGGGGACGCTAAACTTTCGGAGAGCGAGATTAACGAGCTTGTGCTGGTTGGCGGTATGACCCGGATGCCGAAAGTGATCGAAACGGCGCGAAAATTAATCGGTAAAGAGCCGCACAAGGGCGTTAACCCGGACGAAGTGGTGGCCGTCGGCGCGGCGATTCAGGGCGGCGTCTTGCGAGGCGACGTAAAAGACGTGCTGTTGCTGGACGTTACTCCGTTGACACTCGCCATCGAGACGGCGGGAAACATCGCGACACCGATGATCCCGCGGAACACGACTATCCCGACACGGAAACAGCAGATCTTTTCGACCTACAGCGACAACCAGCCGGGGGTCGAAATAAAGGTCCTGCAAGGTGAACGACCGATGGCCCGGGATAACAAGACATTGGGAACTTTCCACTTGGACGGTATCCCACCTGCTCCGCGTGGTGTGCCACAAGTTGAAGTCACCTTCGATATCGACGCGAACGGCATCCTGAACGTCTCGGCCAAAGATCTCGGAAGCGGCAAGGAACAGAAGATTTCGATTACCGGGAGCAGTGGACTGACAAAAGAAGAAGTCGAGAAGCTGCGTAAGGACGCTGAAGCTCATGCCGAAGAAGATCGCAAGACTCGGGAGGCGGCGGAGATCCGGAATAACGCCGATAACCTGGCCTATCAATGCGAGAAGCAGTTGAAGGAACTTGGCGATAAATTGTCTGAAGATCAAAAGCGGGGCGTCGAGGACGCCATCAAAGATGTTCGCGAGAAACTGAATGGCACTGACGCCGACGCGATTAAGAGCGCAACCGAAGAGCTGCAGACTCGTTTCCAAGCCATCAGTGCTGAGCTCTACAAACAAGCTGCAGCTCAGAAGCCGGGCGCTCAGCCTGGCGAGACCACTGGTCCATCCGGTTCGCAAAGCACCGGCGACGCCGGCAGGCCCGGCGAGAATGTTGTCGATGCCGATTTCGAAGTCGTCGATGACGACAAAAAGAAGAGCTGAAAAATTTAAAGATTCCCCATCGTGGCTGGCAGTCAATCCTTCGCCGCCGGCGCGTTGGTTCCTAAAACCTACATTAAATCAAGAAGGAGGATAGAAACGAGTATGGCAATTAACGTAAAACCTCTCGGCGACCGGGTGCTAGTTCAACCGCTCGAAGAGAAGGAAGTCAAAAAGGGTGGTATCATTATTCCTGACACGGCGAAAGAGAAACCGCAGGAAGGCACAGTCGTTGCCATTGGTACCGGCAAACTCGACGATAACGGTAAGAAGATCGACTTCAACGTTAAGGTCGGAGACAAGGTGCTGATCTCCAAGTATGGCGGCACCGAGATCAAGATCGACGGCGAGAACTATCTCATCATGCGCGAGGACGATATTCTCGGCATCATCGGATAACCAGAACCTTAAACACGCACTTTAGTAAAAATCTATGGCAGCAAAACAATTGCAATTCGATGAAGCAGCTCGGCACGCTCTTCTGCGCGGGGTAGAAAAACTCGCGAAGGCAGTGAAAGCCACTCTGGGGCCCTCCGGACGCAACGTGATCCTGGACAAGAAGTTCGGTAGCCCAACCATCACTAAAGATGGAGTTACGGTAGCCAAGGAGATCGAACTGGAGGACCCGTACGAAAATATGGGTGCACAGTTGGTACGCGAGGTTGCTTCGAAGACCTCGGATGTCGCCGGCGATGGCACGACGACAGCAACAGTTCTCGCCGAATCCATCTTCCGAGAAGGATTGCGAAACGTTACGGCTGGAGCAAATCCGACCTCACTGCAACGGGGCATCCAGAAGGCCGTCGAGGCCGTCGTCGCTGAATTGGCAAAAATCTCCAAGAAGGTTTCCGATCGCACCGAAATCGCACAGGTGGCTACTGTCTCGGCTAACTGGGATACGACGATCGGTGAGATCATTGCCGACGCGATGGACAAAGTCGGTAAAGACGGCACGATCACGGTTGAAGAGGCCAAATCGATCGAAACCACTCTGGAAGTGGTGGAAGGTATGCAGTTCGACAAAGGCTATCTCTCTCCCTACTTCGTGACCAACGCGGAGAGCATGGAAACTGTTCTTGAAAACGCCTACGTCCTTATCCACGAGAAAAAGATCTCGAGCCTGAAGGATCTTCTGCCAGTGCTGGAGAAGGTGGCCAAAGCGAGTCGTCCGCTCTTGATCATCGCCGAAGACGTCGAAGGCGAAGCGCTCGCCACGCTGGTGGTGAACAAGCTGCGCGGCACCCTGCAGGTTGCTGCGGTTAAGGCCCCGGGCTTCGGCGATCGGCGCAAAGCGATGCTGGAAGATATCGCGGTTCTAACCGGTGGGCGTTGTTTTACCGAAGACCTCGGTATAAAGCTGGAGAACATCACGCTGGATGATCTGGGCCGCGCGAAGCGGATCACGATTGATAAGGAAAATACGACGATCGTCGAAGGCGAAGGTTCGACAAAGGACATCCAGGGTCGAGTCAGCCAGATTCGGCGTCAGATCGAAGAGACTACATCCGACTACGATCGAGAGAAGCTCCAGGAGCGTCTGGCCAAGCTCGCGGGCGGGGTAGCCGTCATTAGTGTTGGTGCTGCAACCGAGACCGAGATGAAAGAGAAAAAGGCTCGTGTTGAAGACGCGT
Source organism: Chthoniobacterales bacterium (assembly GCA_035939025.1). GTDB lineage: Bacteria > Verrucomicrobiota > Verrucomicrobiia > Chthoniobacterales > JAFAMB01 > JAFAMB01. Next base: position 4,839 of record DASZGG010000332.1, read on the forward strand.
TACACGCTACTCGTGCGGCGGTCGAAGAAGGCATCGTCGCAGGCGGTGGCGTTGCGCTGATTCGTGCGCAGAAAGCGCTAGAGAACGTGAAACTGGAGGGTGACGAGAAAACCGGTCTTGAGATCGTTCGCCGTGCAGTTGAATCTCCTCTGCGTCAGCTCGCCGACAATGCTGGTCAGGAAGGCGCATTGATCGTGCAGGAAGTCAAGGCGCGTTCCGGAAACGAAGGTTACAACGTTGCCACCGGCGAATACGTCGACCTGGTCAAGGCAGGCGTCGTTGATCCCACGAAGGTGACTCGCTATGCGCTCCAGAACGCGGC
>DASZGG010000333.1:0-3794 GCA_035939025.1 Chthoniobacterales bacterium
AATATCGATCATGTCGCGACGCTTCGGCAGGCACGGTATGCTGACATGATGGATTTGCCGAACTGCGAGCCGGATATTCTGGCGGCAGCATCCGCGTGCGAACGAGCGGGAGCTGACGGCATCACGGTGCATCTACGTGCCGATCGCAGGCATATTCAGGACCGTGATGTCTTCCGTTTGAGAACCAGCATCATGACGAAGCTGAACCTGGAGATGGGAAATACGCCGGAGATTTTGGAAACCGCCCTAAGGGTCGTCCCCGATGAGGTCTGTTTAGTTCCAGAAAATCGGCAGGAGGTCACGACCGAAGGTGGGCTGAACGTGGCCAAGCATTTTAAAGCGCTCAAACAGACGGTTGAACGCCTTCACTCCGCGGGAATCCGCGTCAGCATGTTCATCGAACCGGAAGCCGATCAGATTGAAGCCTCGGCCGAACTGGAGGCTGACGCTGTGGAATTGCACACGGGCGCGTTTGCCAACGTATTGCCTGACTTCAAGGAGGACGAACTGGACCGGCTTGACGCCTCAGCCCGCTTCGCTAAGGAGAAAGGGCTTTTGGTGAACGCCGGTCATGGGATAAATTATGATAACGTTAAACTTTTAAGGAAAATCCCGCACTGGAACGAGTTTAACATCGGGCATTCGATTATCTCGCGCGCGATTTCTGTTGGTCTCGAATATGCCGTTCGCCAGATGTTGGGCTGCTTAAAGAGCTGAGGATGATTCTTGGGATCGGGATTGATGTGGTGGAAAACGCAAGAATTGCGGACGCCATCCGACGCCACGGCGATAATTTCCTCCAAAAGATCTACCAGTTGGCTGAGGTGGAATACTGCCAGGCGATGAGGGATCCCGCGCCTCATTTTGCGGCGCGATTTGCCGCCAAGGAAGCGGTGTCGAAGGCGTTCGGGACAGGGTTTGTCGGTCAATTCAGTTGGAGAGATATTGAAGTACGGAGGAAAGCCAGCGGCGAGCCGTTTATCGTCTTGCACGGCGGGGCAGCAGAACTGGCAAAACGTTTGGGCGTCAGTTCTGTTTTCGTCAGTTTGAGTCATTCCCAGGATTACGCAGTCGCAAACGCAATTTTGATCAAGGATGACTAGCCCGAAAAAATCACGTCCGACGGCCGCGCGGACTAACTCGTAAAAATCACACGCTTTGAGAATTGACGAGCTCATTGCGGGTTAGGAAAGAAGTAAATTTCTAATGCAAACGGAATACAAAGTGAAGCTTGAGGTCTTTGAAGGTCCACTGGACCTCTTGCTCTATCTCATCAAAAAGGACGAGGTTGATATCTACGATGTTTCGATTGAACGGATCACGAGCCAATACCTCGAGTATCTCGAAACATTTCGAATGCTCGACCTGGAGATCGCGGGAGAGTTCGTTGTAATGGCGGCGAATCTGATCTACATCAAAAGCCGCAGCCTTCTGCCTGTCCATCAGCAGCCTCCGGACGAAGATGCAGAGGAAGAGGATCCACGCTGGGATCTGATTCGGCAACTGATCGAGTATAAGAAGTTCAAGGACGCGGCATTTCAACTCCACCAGCGGGAACTGGTGCAGGAAGGACTTATAGCCAGGGTGCCGAAGAAGCCTGACTTCAACGATTCCGACTCGCTGCTAAAATCCGAAGTGGGCATCTTTGATTTGATCAGCGCCTTCCAGAAGGTGCTCAAGAAAATAGAAAGCAAGCGTGAAGACCTGCGTGAAATCTTCGAAGAAAACTTCACGGTCTCCGACAAGATCGACTTTATCATCCGTACCGTCGCGGGAGATAAACCGGTTGCTTTTTCCGAGCTCTTCGCCTCGGCCGCGAGTCGCACCGAGATTGCGGTAACTTTCTTGGCACTTTTGGAACTGATTCGCATGAAGCAGCTGCGCGTGGTTCAGAATGGACTATTCGCCGAGATCGAGATTCGACGCGTGACGATTTGATCCAACCCCGATTGGAAATCGACTTTGTAGATTCCGTCGCGCATAAGTGTATCTTTAACACTTTTAGACGTCTTGGGAACACGTGGAGATGATACAACCCTCAGCACAACCAGCCTAGACAGCTCGCATTTTGTCATCGTAAGTCATTGATTGTCAACCGTCTGTGATTTTACGAACCTAACGGGATTCGAACCATGGTTACCTTGAAAGCAGTCGTCGAAGCCCTGCTTTTCGCGTCGCAAAAACCGCTTGCGTTGAATGAAATCGCAGGCGCCTTGAGGTCTGCCGCGGGATCTTTCGAAGACCGTCCAGAGGCGGCTTTGGCCAACGCGAGCGAGCCCGAGATCGCCGACTCGCTGCGCCTCTTGCAGAATGAATACTCGGAACTGAGCCGCTCGTTCCAGCTTGTTGAGCAGGTCTCGGGCTGGGTACTGGTCAGCCGGACGGAATATCAGATCTGGGTACGCCAGCTGTTTCCGGAGATGCGACCAACCCGTCTCAGCGCCCCTGCCCTCGAAACCCTGGCTATCATTGCCTATCGCCAACCGATCACAAAAGCCGACGTTGAGGCGATTCGCGGCGTAACGGTGGATGGAGTGATGCAAAAACTACTCGATGCGGGATTGGTGAAAATCGCTGGGCGCGCGGAAGTTCCCGGTCGGCCGTTATTGTACGAGACGACGCAGCACTTTATGGAGCATTTCGGACTAAAGACTTTAGAGGAACTACCAAACGCATTCGAGCTCAGACAAATTCCCTTGCCGAAAGCGGCGGGGACGGCGGAGCATCGCCCTCCGCTGAGTGTTGAAGAGAGCGAGAGGTCGGACTCCAAAACGGAAAAAATTCAGAATGGAGAAATCCAAGTTGTCACTGGAACAGATTCGCAAGCGAATTGACGAGGTCGATACGAAGTTGTTGGAGCTGTTGAACCAACGAGCCGACCTTGTCCACGAGGTTGGCGTCGTCAAGAAGCAGGCCGGCCTGGCCATTTACGCTCCTGAGCGTGAGGAAGCTTTGCTACAGGGTCTCGAGAAGAAAAACAAGGGGCGGCTCCCTGGAACTGCCGTTCGCGCGATCTACCGGGAAATCATGTCAGCCGCTCTGGCACTCGAGAAAGGGTTGACCATCAGCTATCTCGGTCCTGAAGCAACTTGGACGCATCAGGCCGCACGCGCGAAGTTCGGCGCTTCGGTTGATTATGTTCCTCAGGCGAATATCGGCGACGTGTTCGATCAGATTACCCGCCGCCGGGCCGACTATGGCGTTGTACCGATCGAGAATTCAGTTGAGGGTGCAGTAAATCACACCCTGGACGTCTTCACGGACTCCGAGCTGAAAATATGCGCGCAAATCCTGCTTCGGATTGAAAACAATCTCTTGTCGAACGAACCGATCGACAAGATCACCAAGATCTATTCTCATCCCCAGGTTTTCGGTCAGTGCCGGAAATGGCTGCAATCCCGCGCCCATGACCTCGAATGGATTGAAGTGTCGAGCACAACGAAAGCGGCTGAGCTTGCTTCGAGAGAGCCGGGCGCGGCGGCTCTGGCCGGTGAGATGGCTGCTGAGGTGTACGGGCTGGAGATCCTCGAGCGGTCAATCCAGGACAGTCCGAATAATACCACTCGATTTCTGGTCATCTCTCACGCAAGCTGCCCGCAGACCGGTAACGACAAGACATCGCTGATGTTCTGCATACAGGATCGAGTCGGCGCCTTGTATTCCGCGATCGAACCGTTTAACCGGCTGAAATTGAGTATGAGCAAGATCGAGAGCCGACCTTCGAAACGTAAGAACTGGGAGTACTTCTTTTTCGTTGATATTGAAGGCCACTGCGAAGACGAACTGGTGAAGAC
>DASZGG010000334.1:0-4288 GCA_035939025.1 Chthoniobacterales bacterium
GGATTCGGAGCCATCGCAGCAGTTCCACCAACGGCTGCAGCGCCGCTTCGAATGACCTTGCCAATGGTTTCATCGGAGATCGAGTCTTGCCAGGCCGGGTTTGTCAGGTCACGCACGGCCGCTCCGAGCCCCGTTGAGGCGGGTCCGTCGCCTTTTCCTTCGCGTCCGTGACAAACGAAACAGCGTGTCTGAAAGATCATCTCGCCGGCTCGAGATGCCGAGGCACCGGCCGAGTCGGGGAGTTGTGAAGCCGGTGCCGGCGCTTTCGAGCAAGCCCCGGCGAAAAAACCAAAGAGCAGGACGAAAACGAGAAACAGCAGTCGCCTCATCATCGCCGGTCAGGCCGATCCGATGAGAATTCCCGTGATAAACACCAGAACCCCGCCGAGCACAACCTGAAAAATAGCCGACAGCAGGGGCGTATCCATGTAGTGATGCCGTATCCATGAAATCACGGCCAGTTCTATGGCCACAACAACGACGGCCACGGCAGTGGCGTAACTAAAATTTGGAATCAGAAAAGGAAGCGTGTGTCCGATTCCTCCAAGAGTGGTCATTGCGCCGCAAACGGTACCGCGCAACCAGGGTTGTCCGCGTCCACTCAGGGCGCCATCGTCGGACAAAGCCTCGGCAAAACCCATGCTGATTCCGGCGCCAATTGAGGCTGCGAGTCCAACGAGAAACGCATCCCAACTGTTTCTGGTTGCGAAAGCCGCCGCGAAGACAGGGGCCAGCGTGGAGACGGAGCCATCCATGAGTCCGGCCAACCCGGGCTGAACGATCTGAAGCACGAACGTTCGTCGAGCGGCTTCGTCTTCCTCCTTTCGCTCCCCGGACTCGACTTGTTTCTTCTCAAGTTCTTCGGCCAGATCCACATGTTTGCTTTCCTCCTCTGCGAGATCGCCCAACAACTGACGAACCGGAACGCTCGTCGATTTCTGGGCAGAAACTTCGTAAAACCGCCTGGTCTCTTGTTCCATCGAACCAATCTCGTTTCGAACCTGTTCGACGGTCAGGATGCGATTCAGCCAAATCGGCTTGCGGTTCACAAATCCTTTCACGTCCTGCCGGCGGAGCAACGGAATGTAATCGCCGAATCGTTGGTGATAAGTTTCAGTTAATTTATGTCGGTGACCCGATTCCTCCTCTCGCATCGCTTCGAGACTCTCGGCGGTTTTCGGATACGTGGGTCGCATTCTCTCGACGAATTCTCCATAAATTCTACCATCCTCTTCCTCCAGAGAGATGGCCAGGGCGAGAATTTCCTTCTCACTTAAGTCGTGGAACGATTTCGGCATATGGAAAGAGTAAGCCAAGATAGTGGCTGGTGGCTAGAGGCTAGTGGCTGGTCGGTCTAGCCACTAGTCACCAGCCACTAGCCACTTACTTCAAAGACCATCGGCGTAGCTAAATACCGGTTGACTACGAAATCCCAAATATATCTTTGCAGGTCTCTGTCGATCGGTTCCGGCAGGACGAAGCCCAGGATTGTTCCAGTGTGTGCAGCGATCAGGCCTACATTCGGCAGCTCGTTCACCAGTTTCTGCGCCGTGGAAAAACCAATTTTCGGCAGGATGCGATCATTTAATTCTGCGCTGCGGGTTGCTGCGCGAAGTAGCCTCTCCGTTTCTCCGCTTTGTATCATGCCAGAGAGTTCGTGGTACTCTTCGCTGAAAGATCGACGGGCGATGTCTAGATAGAGGACTGCTTCCGTATTTACTGCAGTCTTTGGATCGGTATCCCAGGCAAGAATCAGGCATTTTGGTGCACGACCGACAATCGAACAGCTCCCATCACTCGGATTGGCAGCTACAATCAGTTCCGGGTTGAAGAGATAATCCGATCGCTCCACTCGGCACATCAGCTTAAATAATTCCGGAGCGGAGATCCGCAAGCCGCGTTGATCGTTGATAGCCAGTAGCGCAGAAGCCACGTCGATACTGCTCGAACCCAGGCCTTTTCCGCGCGGTGGCGAGCCGTTGATCGTGACCCGATAGATGCAGTCGCCCCCATAGCTGGAAGCAAGTTCCTTTATCGCCTTTTGTACCTTTGCGCTATCGGCCGGCGCATCCGGATTGATCAACACTGTAAGGCCTTCGGCAGGCTCGACTGATATCACTGTCCGGAATGGCGATGAGTCTACAGCCAGCGCGTAAACTATCGGGGCACCTTCGTTGTCAACTCCTTGAAGCCATTCACCAACCTTCCCGGTGACCCATCTCTTTGGGGTCCTGGCAACGGGGGACACTTCGGCGCTGGAGCCCAGGTTGCGAGCGGTCGAGTCCATGGTGGTAAAGTTGCGAGTTCCTACTCCGCCTTTGTCCAAAGAATCCTTATGCACTTACGCGTAAGCGAAGGCTCCAGCCTTTGCCTCTCCTGCCTCCCCCCGCGTAAGCGAAAGCTCCAGCCTTGTCTCTCCTCTTCCTATCGAATTAGATATGCGCGATAACGCCGGCGCGGCTGCAAAGTAGCATAGGCTTCCAGCCTGTAGAGATACACGCAGGACGCGTACACCAGAATTGACACTCGGATCGTTCTGTGTTCCCATGCTGACTAGTTTTTTGACATATTGATTCTGCTGAAACTCTCCGCCGACCGCGGGGAACTCTGGACGGGATGTTGCCTCGGGTAGGCGTTGCTTGCAACGCCTAAGGAGCTGCAAGCACCTCCTCTCCAAACGTTGACCGTGTCAGAGCCATTTTCGACAGAATCGAAGACTACGAGACACCTGCGGATTCATGGAAGACCGTGAGAACCGGTCACAGTTGCGCTGCGGTATCAAGTTACGATTCTCCGCCTGAAAACTGATTTTTCGGGCAGAGCCAATCGACCAACCGGGTTGGTGAAGGCTGGAGCAAAGGCGTCCTCCTCTGGAGGCAGAAACTTGGAGTCCGAATACTTGGCCGCGGGTTTTTCAACGCGTATCCGGCGATTGCTGGATTGCGAGAAAACTTCATCGCAAAAATGAAGACAAATATTTCCGCTGCGGCATTGGACAAGATGAACCGGAAGACCAAACCTCCCGGTTCGCTCGGCGTTCTCGAGAACGTTGCGGTACGCCTGGCGGATCTCCAGCAGACCTTGGAGCCGAAGATCGCCAAAAAGCGGATCTGCGTTTACGCCGGTACTCATGGCGTTACCTCGGAAGGGGTCAGCGCTTACCCCGGCGAAGTGACCGGTCAGATGGTTTTGAATTTCTTGAGCGGAGGCGCCGCAATCAATGTATTAGCTCGCCACGGTGGGATTGAAATTCACGTCGTCGACACAGGGGTTGATACCGACTGGCCCGATATTCTCTTAGACCAGCCGAATTTTTATTTCCGTTCCGTCCGGAGAGGGACTTCGAATTTTTTTCGGGAGCCGGCGATGAACCAGATCGAGTGCGAACAGGCGCTTGAGGTTGGGCGCGAGCAAGTTCGATATGCTCTGGATGAGGGAATTGACCTTCTTGGAATTGGGGAGATGGGTATCGGGAATACGACGGCTGCCTCAGCCTTGCTCGTTGCGTTGTGCGGTCTTAGGCCGGATGGAGCCGTCGGACGGGGTACCGGCATCGGTGATGCACCACTTCAACGCAAGATCGAAGTGGTGGCTAGCGCCTTTGAGAAATATTTTCCACTCTGCTGCGAACCTGCGGGGCTTTACTGGCTGCGCGTTGTCGGTGGGTTCGAAATCGCCGCAATGACGGGCACCCTCTTGGAGGCTGCGAAAGCTCGTCTACCTGTTGTAGTAGATGGATTTATTGCAACCGCGTCTGCTGCCGCGGCTTTCAGTATCGACCAGAAATGCCGCGAAATCTGCTTTTTCAGTCATCGTTCAGCTGAACAGGCGCATGGAAAAGCGCTTGAGGCTTTGAAGGTGGAACCACTGCTCGATCTTAAAATGCGTTTGGGGGAAGGAACAGGAGCTGCCTTGGCAATGCCAATAATGGAGGCGGCCGCAAAGCTTTTATGCGAGATGGCGACCTTCGATTCAGCTGGCGTTTCGGGCGTGATTGACGGGGCGAGATAACACCGATGAACGGCCAATCCTTCCTAACCAGTGTTCGGCATCAGATGAACATCTTCCTTGGTGCGCTGATGTTCCTGACTCGCATTCCGGTCGGAAAACAGTACGCGTTTCGCTCGGAGGATTTGCCTCGCTCGATCCTATATTTCCCGATTGTCGGTCTGATGATTGGTTTGCTGGGCGGACTGGTGCTTTTTGGTGCGGAGCTATTCGTTCCGCCGGTCGTGGCGGTGCTTTTGTGCATGGGTGTAACAGTGGCAGTCACAGGAGCGCTCCATGA
>DASZGG010000335.1:0-3907 GCA_035939025.1 Chthoniobacterales bacterium
CGGTGTCGTACGCACGGCTGCCGGCGAACCTGTGGCAGGAGCGAAGGTAACGGTATTCACACCCGGCGCCAAAAAGAATCTAACCGCAGTTACAGGAACCGACGGAAGGTTCGCGATTGCGGACCTTCGACTCGGGCCAAATCGCGTGAGCGTGCAACTGCCCGGGCGAGGTCCGACAGGGTAAGTGGCAGTGAATATTACTGGCGTAACAATTGTGCTGACGGTTTCCGATCAAAACGTGTCGCTTGTTGTTGATTCTCGGGAGATGAGGGTGGGCGATTGAGCTTTCTCGGCGAAGTTAGACTGGAAGAGGAATTCGGCCCCTTTGCCGCGTTTCAAGAGGCCCTCGGATTCGTCCCCAATCTCCTCTATGCGCAGACCTTATTACCTCGCGTCATCGAGGCCCAGGCGAAGCTTGAAAGTGCCGTGCGTTCACAGGGAGGAGCGATTTCGCGGGTACATAAGGAACGAATCCTTCTAAGCATTGCAGCTGATCGACACGACACGTATTGCGTGGCCCTGGAGAGTAAAGTCCTGTCTTTGCTTGGCATGTCGGAGGGTCAAATCGATGACCTCTTGAATGACTACCATTGCGCAGACTTCCCGCTAGCTGACTTAGCCTTGCTGCAATTTTGTCTCAAATTAAGCCGCTACCCTCCCTCAATGTGCTCGGAAGACATCGAAGCGTTGCGGGCATGCGGATTCGAGGACAAGTTAATACTCGAAGCCGTCGTCGTGACCGCCTTAGCCGTCTACCGCTGCACGCTATCCGTGGGGTTGGGTCCGGAAGCAGATTTCGGACCGCGGAAGCTCGCTCCGACGAGAATCGCTCCTCCGCGTGACGTAGCGCTCCATATCCCGTCGCCCGGGATTCATGAAGCGGCACGAAATAAAGGGCCGTACGTGCCCGCTCCATACCTAAGCTCCAAGACGTTTGGACCTTTTGCCATCGTTCAGAAAAGTCACGGATTCATACCGAACTTCTTCCGCGCTCAGACGTTGCGGCCCGACTTGCTTGAAGCGGAGCTGGAAGCAGTGGACAGGATTCTGCTACCTGAAGATGTCCTGACACGAGTGCAAAAGGAATGCATTCTGCTGGCCGTATCAGCAGCGAACCTCAACTCTTATTGCGTCGCGATGCATTGCAACCTTTTGCGCGGCTTGGGTATGCCCTCGGAAGAAGGCGACCAGATTGCCGTGGACCATCATGAGTCCAACCTGTCGGAATCCGATAGAGCACTACTGGACTTCGCCGTCAAATTGGGAACGCGTGTTTCAGAGTTTTCCCGCAAAGATGTTGTCAAGCTTCAAACACTTGGTTTCACCGAGGAACAGATCTTGGAATGCGAGGTGGTCACCGCTCTCAATAATTTCGCAAATACCCTTCAAATGGGGCTCGGAATTGAGCCCGATTTTGAGCCACCTCCGGACTTCGAAAATAAAGTGCATCTTTCCGGTGGTGCCCACACTCCTATTCAGGCCGGGGGCGTAGTGCATCTCGTCGACACACTACAGGACACGGAAGCTGGATTGGTTGCCCAGGCGCAGAGTGGGAAGCTGGAGGCTTTCGAAGAGTTGGCTCGTCACCACGGCCAGTTGATTTATCGCACTCTGACAGCAATCCTTGGCAACCCAGCCGATGCGCAGGATGCCATGCAGGATACTCTCTTGAGTGTGTTCAAGCACATCGACGGATTCCAAGGTCGCTCGAAGTTTTCGACTTGGCTGGTGAGTATCGCCAGGAATACGGCGTTTCAACGATTACGACGCGGAAAACATTTTGAGAGCTTAGATGAAGCTGTGTGCAACGAAGAGCGGGACTTTCGCCCTCGTCAGGTCAGGGCGTGGCAGGACAACCCGGAGGAGCTCTATTCTAAATCGGAAATGAGGCAGCTCGTTGAAAGGGGGATATTGGCGCTTCCCGCAAACTACCGCGTCGTGGTGATGCTCCGAGATATCCAACAGCTTTCGACAGATGAGGTTGCCCGGCAGTTGGGACTAAGCGTCCCTGCAGTAAAGACGCGGCTGTTAAGGGGCCGACTAATGCTGCGAGAGTGGCTCTCGCCGCACTTCGCGAATAGAGTCAAGGGGATAGCTCAATGATCACGTGCGAGGAATTCTTCGCTGAATTTGGAGACTACCTTGAAAATCAGGTGTCGCCAGAGGTCCGTAAAGAGCTTGAGTTGCACCTGTCCCAGTGCCGCGCTTGCCACGTATTGTACGATTCTAGCCGCAAGACTGTAAAAATCGTGACAGAAAGTAGTTCATTCGAGTTGCCTAAAAGCGTCTCCGACCCAATCATAGATCGCGTCATGGCGAAGTTGCGAACAGGCCAAAGCTAGTAAGGTCGAAATCCACTATTATTAACGGCAATCTATTCCCACCTCCACTGCTGTAAGTTTTAAGTTTGTAAGTTTGTCGAAATTCGGTGTTCAGAGGCTCAACTGGTGAGTGTCGAACATCCCCTTCGAGTCCTTCATAAATTCCCACTTGACCCTAGTGGCCGAACCGCGATCCATGCCTACGACAACGCACGGCTTTGAGCGTTGCCTAGCTATGGCGATTTTTTTCATCCATGCAACTTTCGCTCGGCAAATGACTCTTATCGCCCGTGAGAGTTGAGCGCCCGAGGGTGCTCGTCGAAAACTTAGCGGGAAGGAGAAATCATCGTGGTTCACAAAGGGGGGTCGATGGAGTTTCGTTCTGACGGAGGAAATTTATTGCGGAAAAGTGTCGCGTGTATTTCCGCAATGATAGTGGCATCGGCAATACTTCAATCTGGCGCAGCTTCGGCACAAGAGAGAGAGGAGCGGGGGAACGGCGGGTTGTTACGAGCTGGTAATGGTCCTGGGCCTGCAGCGAACGGCCCTGGTCCGGGATGCAACATTATCCCACCCTTGGCCTCGATTGGAACGAAGGTCGAGATTTCACAGTTTCCGCCGCCCGACTCGCTCACCGATCCGGAGTTGGCAGGCCCGGTTCAGCTTCTGAAATCAGGTAAGTTCGACATACCGATCGAACAGCTGACGGGCGTTAATGTTCCCGCCGGTACTCCCAGAGGAACGATCACGCTGCCCCTTTTCAAGGGTGCGGTGAGCACGCCGTCCGGTCTGAAGCCCGCGTGGTACATCATCCTCGATGCCGGCGATCAAGCGGAAGCGGAGCGGCTTGGCGTGAACTTCTCCAAAAAACTGCATAACGCCGGCGATGCCGCACGCACCGCCACGCGCCGCGCCGATGGGACGTTCCTGTTCGATTCCGGCGTTGTAGACTTCCGTCCGAACCGCGAGGTCGTGGCCGGCTCTAAGGATAAGCCTTTCCCGCCCAGCGTCGCCCAGCCCGGCTCGGTCGGTGATGCGGACTACAGCCCGCTGGTACTTGTCGACGGCATCATTTACGACGCCCCGGTCGTCGCCGCCGCGGTGGACGATGTGTTTATAAACTTCCCGAACGGAAACCCGAACTACGGTCTCGTGCATGATCAGGTAGTCGCGATTGATCCTGCGAATCGCACCGTCACACTCTCTTTGATCAACGGTTATAGCTTTGGTAAGCCGGTCTTCTACATCTCCACCGAGTCCAGTGATCCCACGGTGTCTGCCATCGAAGGGAACACTTTCGCTCCGCGGTTACGCAGAATCGAAACCGGGGTCGATGACATCAATCGAAGCGCTGTGGAGCGCATCTTTATCGCCACCAACGGCGCGTCGGAAGGCGGCTGCCAAAATCCGCAGCGTCAAGGTCTGGGCGCCGCGCTTTTGGACGGGCATCGCCCGAACAACACGTTTGGCGGCATTCCCACAACTGCCACTGATTACAGCCCAGTCTGGGACGCCAACGTCTATGAGTGGACCGAGGAAGCCATCGAAAAGGGCTATCGCGGTCTCCTGACGGAGGAGTTTCGCAT
>DASZGG010000336.1:0-6460 GCA_035939025.1 Chthoniobacterales bacterium
ACTGGGTGAGACCAAACAGCTCATTCATCCCGAGCCGATCATCATTAGCGGGATGCGAGAGTTCCAGGTCGACGACAAGATGGAGGTTTGCTACGTCGACGTCGTTCTGCAATACACTGACGCCTACTCAGAGTATATTCAGTGTTTTGCCAATTCGATCGCAAATAGCGATGGCGGGATGCATCTTGAGGGACTCAAAACAGGGCTGACCAACGCAATCAAGAACTATGCGAAGGCCAATAACCTGGTGAAGGAGAAGGATCCTGATCTCACCGGAGACGATCTACGGGAAGGTCTCGTCTGCGTACTGAGCGTGAAGCTGACAAATCCGCGATTCAGTTCACAGACCAAAGGGAAACTGGTAAACAACGAGATCAAGCCGGTAGTTCAATCGGTCACCTACGAGGGACTGAGCCGGTTTTGCGAAGAAAATCCGGGCATTGCGAAAAAGGTTATCGACAAGTGTCTGATGGCCGCACGCGCTCGGGAAGCTGCAAGAAAAGCCAGGGAAGCGGTGCGAAAAACCGCGCTTACAGGCGGGGGCCTGCCTGGTAAGCTGGCGGACTGTTCCGAACGCGACGCTGCCCTGACAGAGCTCTACATTGTAGAAGGTGACTCCGCTGGTGGCTCTGCCAAACAGGGGCGCGACCGACGATTCCAGGCCATTCTTCCAATCCGCGGAAAACTCTTAAACGTCGAGAAAGCCCGATTAGACAAGGTGCTGCAGAATCTGGAAATTCAAACGATGATCACGGCCATCGGCACCGGGATTGGAGAAGGCGATGGGGAAGGGTCTTTCAACCTCGAAAAGCTCCGATACGGCCGGATCATCATCATGACCGATGCGGATGTGGACGGCTCCCATATTCGAACGCTCCTGCTCACCTTCTTCTATCGCCAGATGCCGGAGCTTGTACGGTGCGGCCACATTTACATCGCGCAGCCGCCGCTATACCAGATAAAAAGGAAGAAGCGGGAGGAATACGTCGACGACGACGCCCAGTTGAACAAGATACTGATTTCCCTCGGGGCAGAGGAAGTCCAATTGAGGCACCTGGCAGACGGTCGAGAGTTTACGAAGGAACAGCTCGGTGAGGTTCTCGATTTGCTGGAGAGATTGTCGAAGCTGAGCGATTCGATTCGACGGCATGGTGGAGATTTCGAAGAGTATCTGTCTCATCGGGATCCGGCTTCGGGAAAACTTCCGGATTATCTTGTGAAAGTGCGGGAGGGAAACAACGAGTACGTAAAGTATTTCTACGACGAGAGCGAATTACGGGATTTTGCCAGCCAGAACCTGGATCTTAATCTCTATGAGGAAGAGACTGTCGCGGAAAATGGCGACAACGCAGCACCGGGTAGCGTTGCCGCTGCTAACACCAACGGAAGTGGCATGGTGGCTCCTCATCTGCGACGCAGGGCGCGACGAGTTGAGCTCCACGAGTCGAACGCAGTCGCAAAAGTTTTCCAGGAACTCGAGAACCGTGGGATGATGATCGATCATTACTCTGCGAGCGACGAGCCGATCTTCGAACTAATCGAGGGAGAAGGTGACAGGACGACCGTTACTCCGCTGTTCTCGATTCCAAAGATCCTCGACGCAATTAAGGAAATTGGCCGCAGGGGAGTTCAGATCAAACGGTTCAAGGGGCTCGGTGAGATGAACGCAAAGGAATTGTTCTCCACCACGATGGACCCACTCCACCGCAAACTCCTTCGAGTCGATCTGAATGAGAACAACGCCGGAGAGGCCGACAAGATGTTTACTATTTTAATGGGCGACGTGGTCGAACCGCGCCGCGCTTTCATCGAAGACAACGCGCTCAACGTCAGGAATCTGGACGTCTAGTACGGTTTTGAGTTTTGGGTTTGGCGTTTTGGGTTTGGCGTCAAGTACACGTCATAAGCTGAAATGCGTGAGCTAACCAGTTTGTCTCTACTCAAAACTCAAAACTCTAAACCCAAAACGTAAAACTGCCTTCTCAATGCCGATTCATCCAAATGAAAAAGTAGAACCAGTAAACGTCGCCGAAGAGATGTCGAAATCGTTTCTCGACTACTCGATGTCCGTCATCATTTCGCGCGCGCTTCCGGACGCAAGAGACGGGTTGAAACCTTCGCAACGCCGAATTCTCTATGCTATGAACGGTCTCGGGCTTCTTCCGAATCGGAAACACAGCAAATGCGCCAAGATCGTAGGCGAAACGATGGGTAACTATCACCCGCACGGCGACATGGCGATTTATCCCACGCTTGTGCATATGGCCCAACGGTGGGCCATGCGAGATATCCTGATCGAGGGCCAGGGAAACTTCGGTTCGATGGATGGCGATCCCCCGGCTTCGATGCGGTACACGGAGGCGCGATTGACCCATCTAGGCGCAGTCCTCATGGAGGATATGGAAAAGGACACGGTCGATTTCGTCCCGAATTACGATGAGACGACCACCGAGCCCAGGGTTTTCCCCGCCGCATTTCCTAATCTGTTGGTCAACGGGGGGACTGGTATTGCCGTCGGCATGGCAACTAATATTCCGCCTCATAACCTCAGTGAGGTCATTGACGGCATTTGCGCGCTTATCGATGATCCGGACCTCAGCACCGACCGGTTGCTGGGATTTATCAAAGGGCCGGATTTTCCGACAGGATGTACCATTTACAGCTCGAGCGGGATTCGGCAATATTTTGAGACTGGCCGGGGCAGCCTGAAGGTTCGTGGAAAAGCCACGATCGAAGAAGCCAGGAACGGGCGTGAACAGATCCTTATCAGTGAAATCCCGTTTAATGTCAATCGAGCCGAACTGATCAAGCGCATTGCGGGACTCATTCAGGAAAAGGTCATTACCGACATTAGTGACGTACGAGATCTCTCCGACGAAAATACGCGAATCGAATTGGAACTGAAGCGGGATGCGAACGCCAAGGTCGTTCTCAATAACCTCTACATGCACACGGCGATGGAAAGTTCCTTTGCGGTGAACATGCTTGCGATCGATCATGGACGACCCAAGCTCCTCTCACTCAAAGAAGCACTGCATTGCTATATCGAGCACCGGCGAGACGTAATTCTCCGGCGTACCCGTTTTCTTCTCCGCCAAGCCGAGGCCAGGGCTGAAACACTCGAGGGCTATCTGATCGCGCTAGCCAATCTCGACGATTTTATCGACATTATTCGTCGGTCCGCGAATCGCGAAGAAGCAAAGATTAAGCTTCTCGCATACGAGTTCGGTCGCGAGACGGTTGAGCAAATCGGCATTCGGATCCGAAACGAAGCCCGGTTGGTCGACGGCCGGTATATTTTTAGCGAACATCAGGCGGACCAAATCCTGGACTTGCGTCTTTACCAACTCACCGGACTCGAGCGCGAGAAAATCGTCAATGAGTACACGGAAATCATCCGAAAGATCGATGATCTACTCGATATTCTGAAACGGGCGGATCGAGTGATGTCCATCATCAAGGAAGAACTGCTGCGCATCAAGGATAAGTACGGGTCCGAGCGGCTCACTGAGATTCTCCCCGGCCAGGGCGAAATCGATATCGAGGATCTGATAGCCAGAGAGGGATGCATTATTACTATTACCCACGGTGGCTACATCAAACGGACCGCCGAGAGTGAATTCCGGGCCCAGCGGCGCGGTGGCCGAGGCGTCATCGGAATGAGCACACGCGAAGCGCAGATAGCCGGAGATCAGGGGGATTTCGTTGAGCATCTTTTCACGGCTAGTACTCATGATTTCTTGATGTTCTTCACGCAGTCGGGCCGGTGTTACGTGGAAAAAGTCTATGAGATCCCCGAAATGAGTCGCGCTTCCAAAGGCCGCTCCATCGCGAATCTGCTCGAACTGCGGCCCGAAGAAAAGATTGCTGCGACGCTCCGAATTGAGGCCGTCGACCAAAGTGGCGATTCCGACCGGAGTGGCGGTACATGGAATTCTGACCTGCATATTATGTTTGCCGCACGGTCCGGTGTCGTGAAAAAAACGAATCTTGCCGACTTCAGCAATGTCAGGAAAGGCGGCATCATCGCGATTCAGATTGAGCCAGAAGACGAACTAATCGACGCCCTTCTTACCTACGGGATGGATGAAGTTGTGCTCATCACGCGCCGCGGCATCAGTATTCGATTTCACGAAAGCGAGGTTCGAGACATGGGACGAAACGCTGTCGGCGTCTGGGGTATTCGACCCGAAAGCGGTGATGAAGTCGTAGGAATAGCGAAGATTATCCCCGACGCGCAGCTGCTCGTGGCAGGTTCCAACGGTATCGGGAAACGGACCGGCTTCGAAGAGTATCGGGTTCAATCTCGCGGCGGCAAGGGCATCATCACGATGAAGACCGGTGAGCGCACGGGCGACGTCGTCGGTGCGTTAACCGTCCACGATTCTGACGAATTGATGTTGATCACTACCGGCGGTCAAATGGTTCGGATCCGAGTCAGCGAAGTGCGCGAAACAGGCCGGAACACGATGGGCGTGAAGCTGATAGATCTTCGCGAAGGTGAAACCCTTCAGGACATTGCGCCCGTTGTCTCCCAGGAAGAAGGAGATGTTGAGCAAAACATGGAAACATGATTGCGGTGAATCACGTTCGTTGACGTTCGCTGGCGTTCGCTGAACTTGCCTCCAATGAAATACCGCAGACTTGGCAAAGCTGGAGTAAAAGTGAGCGAACTTTCTTTCGGTTCGTGGCTGACTTTCGGAAATCAGATCTCGGACGATATGGCCGAAGCATTGATGCGAAGGGCCTACGATAGCGGCGTAAACTTTTTCGACAATGCTGAGGGTTACGCACGGGGACGTTCCGAACTTGTCATGGGCAAGATCTTGAAAAAGCTCGGATGGCCCCGCGACACTTGGCTTGTCTCGAGCAAAGTCTTCTTTGGCGCAGCGCCTGAACCGCAGAAGCCAAATCAGTATGGGCTCAGTCGGAAGCATGTTTACGAAGCCTGTCACGATGCATTGCGCCGACTGCAGGTCGAGTACCTCGATTTCTTCTTCTGCCACCGGCCTGACAGTGAAACCCCAATCGAGGAGACCGTTCGCGTCATGAGCGACCTTATTGCTCAAGGAAAAGTTCTTTACTGGGGTACAAGCGAATGGAGCGCGCAGGAGATCATGCAAGCCTATGCCGTGGCCGCTCAGTTTAACCTTATCCCTCCCACCATGGAGCAACCCCAGTACAGTCTCATTGTGCGAGAACGGGTCGAGAAAGAGTACGCGCGTCTCTATTCGGAGATCGGCCTCGGCACCACCATCTGGTCCCCATTGGCAAGCGGTCTTTTGACTGGCAAATACAACCTTGGCATACCCAAGGAGACGCGTCTCGCATTTGAGGAAAACGAGTGGCTTCGAGATTATGTCCTGAGCGACGAGAGGGTCGCGAAAGTAGGAGAACTCGCCGCCGTGGCATCCGACCTCGGAATCTCCCAGGCCGTCCTCGCAGTCGCCTGGTGCCTGAAAAACCCGAATGTCAGTACGGTGATTCTCGGAGCCTCGAAAGAGCACCAACTCGAGGAGACTCTAACAGCCTCCCAAGCTGCTGAAAAGATTACTTCCGATGTGCTGGAGCGAATTGAGCGACTCCTTCAGAATAATCCACTTAAGTAAGATCACGCAACGTTTGCCATTCCTCAGTGGATGTACGTCGAGAAGCCGTCGGCGGGTTTTACCCTGAGCCCGGCAGAAGGCTCGTATGATACAGCCAAAACGCCCGCCGCAGTCGGACCGGCGTCTTAATGCGGACCCCGAAAAAAATTTGTTCCTAACTTATCTCTTTGGGGTTGCGACTCTATTTTTACCCTCTAGACTAAGGGCACTTCTCTTATGGGAAAGCGAAAGAGAAAACTGTCATTCAAAAGGCTTCCCGCTCAACGGCAGCTTCTATTTTCCCCGGAAGGTGAGTATTTTGATCTCAAGACGCTATTCGACAAGTTGAACGCCGAATATTTCAGTAACGCGCTGCGAGGTTACACCATCACCTGGGGCCGCAAGCGAAAGCACCCCCCAAAGGAATACTTTGTCTTCGGAACGATCCAGGAAGAAGATAAAATGATTCGCATCCATCCATTACTGGATGCGCCATTTGTTCCAACCTGGTTCCTCGAATACGTCATCTACCATGAAATGCTCCACGCGGTGGTGCCTGAGGAGATTGACGATTACGGGCGGAGAAGAGTTCACACGCGTGAATTCTACCGGCGAGAGCGTCAATTTCACTGCTATCATCGTGCCAGACGCTGGGAAGACGATAATCTCGACAGATTCCTTCTTTAGTTTCCAGTCTCGTAGCATACGCATCCTGGGTGTCTCCCCTATAAGCGCTAACGCTTAAGTTAGCGCTTAGGGGTGTCACTCCTACAGGCTGGAAGCCTATGCTACTTTGAAGACGTTTTCTGTCCGGCGGACGGCCATGCGCGTCAACATAAGGTGTAAGGTCTACCCCCAATGGTAGGGACGCG
>DASZGG010000337.1:0-2846 GCA_035939025.1 Chthoniobacterales bacterium
TCAGCAATGCCGTCCCTATAAAGACGACAAACGGATAATGGTCCACGACGCCAAAGAGCAACTTCAGGTCGCTATCCGTGGCCGCTGCGGTTCCCGCCGAACCGATGATTCCCATGGCCAAAAAGACCATTCCGATTCCCAATAACAGCTGGCCGGCACCGCGAAAGATCGCCCGCTTCGAGAATAAAAAGCCAATTCCGCCAGTGAGGAGAAAAACGCCGGCGTAGTCCTGCAGTCGAAACGCTAGAAGCTGAACTGAGATCGTGATTCCAACATTTGCTCCCAGCACCACCGCCAACATTCGTCCCGCGGTCAGAGATGTTTGATTCAGGATCTGAACTGAGAGCATTGCTATCGCGCTCGAAGAGGGTGCGATTGCACCCGCCACCATCCCTCCAAAAAACGCCTGGTAGCGATTATTGGTCATTTGCTGCAGCCAATCGACCAATTGACTACCGAATAGACGGTCCAGACCCTTTCGGACATATCGCATGCCGAGAAGAACGAAAATTACACCAGTCGATATATTCAGGAAGAGCATGCTGTTTACGCGGCCGTTCTAGATCTTCAGTAGTTAGCATGTATTTTGCCGGAGATCAGGTGGCTGTTTCATCCTACCGGGTTGAGTAATAACTTTGTTTTATGGCTAATATTCTTGTCCTGAACGCCGGATCGGGCAGCCAGAAGGTCGCTTTATACGCGATCAACTCCAATTCGAAGGCTCCGTCGGCTCCTGTCTGGCAGGCAGTGGTCAATTCCACAACGCCAGGTCAACCCGAAGGCTATTTTGTCGCTCAAATTACCTCGATTCGAGGCAAAGAAGAGAAGCGCGTCCCGAGGGATTCACCATTGCCGGAAAAGCTCGAAACGCTGATCCGGGCATCCTGGGAAAGCCAATCCGCTGCTCTCGAAATGCCGGATCAGATTGACTTGGTCGGCCATCGTGTAGTTCACGGCGGTCTGGAATTCAGCTGCGCAACACTGGTAAATCCGCAGGTGGAATCAACTATCGAGAGACTGGGCGAACTTGCTCCACTCCACAATCCCCACAGCCTGGTCGGAATCTCGGTTTGCCGAGAAATTCTCGGTAGCAAGGTGCCGCAATTCGCGGTCTTTGACACGGCCTTTCATCGCACGCTGCCCGAGGCTGCGGCGACTTATGCCGGACCTTTTGAGTGGATTGAGAAAGGATTCGTCCGATACGGTTTCCATGGGACCAGCTTTCGGTACGCCAGCCAAAGAGCGGCCGGGATTATCGGTCGCCAGGACGACGAGAACCTCTGTCAAATCCTCTGCCATTTGGGAGGCGGGTGTTCTTTGGCCGCAGTGCGCGGAACCCGATGCGTAGACACTACGATGGGATTTACACCTTTGGACGGGATCGCGATGTGCACCCGTTCCGGGGCGATTGACCCCGGTCTGATGCTTTATCTTTTGCGACACGGAACCGACCTGGATTCGCTTGAGCAGATACTCAATAAACAGTCCGGGCTTGCCGGACTGTCCGGGATGCCGGGTGATACCAGGATAATTTTTCCGAAGGCGCGCGAGCACAATCGGCGAGCAGAACTAGCGATGGCTGTGTTCATTCATCGGCTGCGAGCGGGTGTCGGATCAATGTTGGCAAGCTTGGGACACCTCGATGCTTTGATATTCACCGATGTGATTGGAGAAACCGAACCTGTTGTTCGAGAACGGGTCTGCGATGCATTTGGATTTCTGGATCTGCGTCTGGATCCCAACCTGAACGCGGCTTCGCCGGCCGATACAGATATTGCCGCTGCGGATTCTTCTGTTCGTGTGATGATAGTTAAGGGCCAAGAGAATTGGCAGATCGCTGCGGAGACTTTCGAAGCCTGGAGTGGCGCCGGCGTCGTTAGCGCAGAGAGCAGTTAACTATGGAAGAAAAGTACGGTCGGGTATTTTTGCTATCACCCGCAAACGTCGCGGGAAAGCGCGCGAAAATGCTGCTCAACCCCAAGGCGAGCTTTGAACTTGCGCGGCGGTTGCGGACGGGAGACGGGGTGCCACTGGGCGAGGCTTTCGCTTTTATGAGCGGCCTCTACTTTCGCGGGAAACTGGCTTACGCGCGCACCTTCGCACAAGCGCCGGACGGCTGCGAGGGGGTGCTCATCATTACCACTAATCGCGGTCTCGTTTCCGCCGATGCGGTCGTTACTCCAGATGAGCTCCAGGCGTATTCCGACGTGCCAATAGATGCCAGAGATGAGCGGTACACTCAGCCGTTGCTTCGGGACGCGGTATCACTTTCTACCTCATGTGCCTGCTCGATTGTTTTGCTTGGGAGTGTCGCCTCGGGGAAATATGTCGATCATTTGCTGCCGATCTTCGGCAAAAGGTTACATTTCCCGAAGGAATTTGTGGGTCGCGGGGATATGAGTCGCGGCGGGATTTTGCTGCGCAGCGTAACGGCGAATCGTTTACTGACTCACATTCCCGTGGCTGGCGCCGTGCGCCGGGGTAGCCGCCAGCCCAAGTTGGCGACTTTGCAATAAAGCTGTCGGCCGCTTTCGCAGGAGTCTTTCTCCTCGCTTGAATCGCTTCGGGATAGTTACGGTGTCGTATAAAAACTAGTTGACGACCGGCTCCTCAATTGATTCAAATGATGCTTCCAATGAAGAAATCATTTGGTCTTATCTTTCTCGTACTAGTATTTGCTGCTACGGCCTTCGCTGCAGTTCGTCCTCCTGGTAAAGTTGTTAAAGTTGATGCGCAATCGATCACCTTGCATTGGGATGTAAAAACTACAAGCATGACGCAGCACCACGGTATGGCTGGTGGCGGTTACAGAGGAACTAGTCGTGAATTCACTTTTAAGCTCACAC
>DASZGG010000338.1:0-4816 GCA_035939025.1 Chthoniobacterales bacterium
GGTAAGGAACTCAATGTCGAGATACGTGAGCTCGGCGCACAGGCGGAGTCCGATGTGAATGGGCAGATCTCGGTCCTGGAAAATGCCGTATCTGAAAAACCCGCGGCAATCGTCATCTCGCCAACCCAATTTGTCGCTCTCGGCAAACCGATCGACGAAGCGGCCAAGAAGGCAATAATCATTGGTATTGACTCTGGCGCAGACTCAAAAAGCTTCACCGCTTTTCTGCAGACGGACAATGTTCAGGGTGGGCGCGTTGCTGCTGACGGGTTGGCTGCCGCTATCAAAGCACAATACGGTAAGGCCGAGGGCGACGTGGCCTTGATCAACTTTTTAGCAGGTGTCGGTTCGCTGCAGGCACGAGATAAGGGTTTTAAAGAGCAGCTTGCAGCCAAGTATCCTGACCTGAAATTGATAGCCGAAAAAGTCGCAGACGGTCAGGCCGTGACCGGCTTGAACATTATGACCGACTTGATCACCGCATATCCCAATCTGCGAGGGGTTTTCTCGGACGCCCTCTACATTGGACAAGGCGCCGGACAGGCAATCTCAGAGAATAAGGCCGGAGGTAGAATCAAGCTTGTTACCTTCGACTCAGACCAGAAGCTAGTTAAATTCCTGAAAGATGGCACGATCGCTGCGCTCGTGGTTCAGGATCCGTTTCGCATGGGCTATGAGGGTGTCAAGACTGGCCTTGCGGCATCCAAAGGAGAGAAGGTCGAAGCGGTGATAGACACGGGAGTTACCTTGATCACCAAGGAGAATATGGATAGCCCCAGGTCGCAAGAACTGCTGAACCCGAAGCTGAAGTAGTATGAAGTCCGAATCTATCTCAACGAACCCAGGAGTAAGTGTTGTCGGGGCCGCGAAAATGGGCGCCGACCACATCGACAGGCGAAAATGAAGCTGTGTGCTGTATCTGACAGTTTGGGGCATCTTTCATTCAAAGAAGCCGCTAAAGCCTCGGGCGACCTCGGTCTTGCCGCCCTGGAGATCGGGATGGGCAATTGGAGCGCCGCGCCGCACGCCGACCTGCAATCTCTCTTGAGGAGCAAGGAGAAGCGGCAGGAGTTTTTGTCTGTGCTTGAGCAAAATGGCCTATCGCTGGCGGCGCTCAACTGCAGCGGGAATCAACTTCATCCGGTCGACGGAGAACGTCAAAGCACGGTCATTTACGAGACGATCCGGGTTGCCGGATTGCTTGGCGTTCACACCGTTGTCTTAATGTCTGGTTTGCCGGCCGGCGGCCCGAACGATCTCCGACCAAATTGGGTCACGAGCGCCTGGCCCCTTGAGAATGGAGAAATTCTCAAGTGGCAATGGAACGAAAAGCTATTGCCCTTCTGGGAAAAGCTAGCCGCGTCCGCCAAAGAAAACGGGGTAACAAAGCTTTGCATCGAAATGCACGGCCACCAGTTGGTCTATAATGTGCCTACCTTGCTGAAGTTGAGAAAGGAGATCGGACCGATCGTCGGCGCAAATCTGGACCCGAGTCATCTCTTTTGGATGGGCGCCGACCCGCTGGTGGCAATCGATGCCCTTGGCGATGCTATTCATCATGTGCACGCGAAGGATACCTATATGAATCAAGCTGCGCTCAATTTGACCGGCCGACTAGATACCATTGGACATGAGCATGTCAAAGATCGGGCTTGGAGCTATATCACTTTGGGATATGGACACGGTGAGCAATGGTGGCGCGAGTTTTGTTATCGCCTCCGTCTCAACGGATATGACGGCTGGCTATCTATCGAACATGAGGATGCCGTTCTCTCCCGGATGGAAGGCATGCGACGCTCGATTGACCTGTTGAAGCGCACGTTGATCGGCGAGCCGAGCGATTATGCACTGCCACCAGCCTGAATTACCTCAAAATCTCTCAAGTTTGAATTCCCTTTATTATGGTAATTGAAGCAATTGGCCGCCCTCTTCGGTTGGCGGTTATCGGCGGCGGCCCCGGATCGGTGATCGGAGAGGTGCATCGGATTGCGGCTCGCTTGGACGGGTACTATGAAATCGTGGCCTCAACGCTTTCCTCCGATCCCGAACGATCGCGTCGGGCGGGAATTGCCATTGGAGTGCCGGAGGACCGCGCCTACCCTTCGGCGCGTGAGTTGATCGAGAACGAGTCAAAGCGGACTGACCGCGCCGATGTCATTGCTGTAATGACGCCAAATGACAGTCACTACGAGATCTGCTCAATGGCGATGGCTGCCGGATTTCATCTGGTCTGCGATAAGCCGCTGACCACAGACCTCACCACGGCGGTAAGCCTTGCTCGCAAGGTCAAGTCTACAGGAATCGAGTTCTGCTTGGCGCATTGTTATACCGGTTATCCAATGGTGCGCCAAGCCCGAGCCATGGTCCAGGCAGGAGCGATCGGCGCTATCCGCCAGCTTCATCTTCAATACGTCCAGGGTTGGTTTGCCCTCGATCATGGGGTGCCCGGCTGGCGGCTAGATCCTGCCCGGATCGGCGCCTCTGCCATCCTGATCGATATTGGCACTCACGCCCATCATTTGGGCGCTTATGTTACTGGGCTTGATCTCGATAGCTTATGTGCTGACGTCGGGCACGTTGTTCCCGGCCGTAAAGTGGACGATTACGTTTCGGCCCTTCTTCGGTATTCGAACGGTGCGCGTGGCTCGATGTGGGTCACAAACGCGGCGAGTGGCGCTGAACACGGATTAAGTTTCCGCATCTTTGGGGAGACGGGTGGTCTGGAGTGGCATCAAGAAGAACCGAACCGCTTGGTGCATTGCAAAGTAGATGGATTCGACGAAACCGTGACCCGTCGAAAGGATTCATTGGTTAGTGAAGCCGCAAGGCAGGTGACGCGCGTAGGGATTGGTCATCCAGAAGGTTATCTTGAGGCGTTTGCTAACCTTTACTCCGATTTAGCGAGAGCCGTAGTTGCAAGGATGCAACAAAAGCCAGGCGACCAAATCGATCGCCCTTTTCCTACCGCGGAAGACGGCGTCAAGGGCCTGGCCTTTGTCGAAGCCGCCATACAAAGTTCCGCCTTACGGAATTGGAAAGCCGTCGAAGTGCCGTCAATCTAAGATGAGATAAACCACAGATTACACGGATTTCACAGATGACTGAAGCCAGGGAGTTTTCAGCTGAGGATTACCGCCTACGTCGTCTATCCAGGGGCTTGGCCTTATCTCGCGAAGGAGTTTGTTCGGCCTTCGGATTCGCTTCGTCTTCGTCCAGATTCGCTTTGGCCACATCGACGATACAAAGCCTTGCGCCGGCGGCCTCCAGGATTGCTGCTTTGCCGCGGGAGAGGTGACTGTCTGTGATGGTCAAATCGACGTCGCGAAGGCGCGCAAAACTGGTCAGGCAATCGTGGCCGTATTTCGATGAATCTACGAGTACGTACGTCTCGTCGGCGGCTCGCATGATGGCCTCTTTGATCTGTGCATCCTCCGGATTGGGCGTGCTGTGTCCCCTTTTGGCCGTAAAGCCCGAACTGCCCAGAAAGGCCTTGTCGGCCCGATATCGCTCGAGGATGGCCAGCGTTTCGCGCCCCAGCAAAGCGAGGCTTTTATTTCTGATTATGCCGCCCAACAGGAGAATGTCATAACCGCCGCTGGACAACTCGAGGGCAGCCGGGACCGAGCAGGTGATGACAAAGACAGACTTGGCGTGATCTTTCAAAAGCTGGGCCAAGGCAAGGGTGGTACTGCCTGCGTCCAGGATAATGGTGTCGCCGTCTTTGATGTAGCCCAGAGCTGCGATGGCGACGGCGCGCTTTTCGTTACGCTGCTGTTGAATGCGCTCACGAAAAGATTCATTAAACCGGCTGCGATGGGAAAAGACTGCCCCGCCAAAAGTTCGCTGCAGCACCCCCTGGGCCGCCAATTCGTCTAAGTCTTTCCGAATCGTAACCAAGCTGACCTCAAAGCGTTCGGCCAGCTCATTGACGTTTAAGGTGCCGGTTTCTTCCAGAAGGTTTAGGATTTGCTGACGCCGCGGTTCGGTTTTAGGCATTTTCTCTTTCGCTGCTGTCAATTAATCACACAATTTACAATACGCAGGGATTAAACGTCCCCATTGAAAAACGATGTTATGGCCGTGAACAGATGACGCGCACATTGAAGCGATACTTCGGATCCCAACCCGCAATTCGTCGACACAGTAAAGGCGGTCACGAGTATTCAGGTAGCCGCGAGCACGTTCGCGGCTAACGACGAGTGTATTTGGTTCGATTGGGATGTTGACCGGACCCCACCAAACCTCGGCTCGGGAGTTCTCATCCTCGACGACCCGCTTGTCTTTAGGCGGGCGGCCTGACCAATGCCAACCGTAGCTTCTCCAGGGGCATCTTCGGGGCCGGCTGTGGGAGTGCGCCCTTCCCGCAAAGCCGCGAAGAAAGCTTCCACCTCCAAGCGGTAACCAAGTTCGGAACGGTCGGGAAATTTCGTAATGATCGTGACTCGAAGCGAAATCCTTCGCAAGGAGCAGAGGCGCTTTTTGGGGCGCTTCCAACGACTACTTTACCAGCAATTCTCCATCCACGTCGTTGAGATGGACGTAACCCACGCGATCGCCGCATTTTTTCGGCATACTTAAGGTATCGCCTCGGTGTCCGCAATCCAATTCCTCCGAAGGGCTGCATCGTGGTCTGACCACGAGCTTCAGAGCAACTTTTGCTCTAGCAGCAAATATTCGAGCGATGAGGCGGCCAATCGCTGACAAATAAAGTTGTTCCGCGACGCCAATAAGCTAAGCGCGTTCGCGAATCGGTTCATGCAAAGATCCAGTGAGAAGAATGTTTAGTATTGTTTGTTAACTATACATTTCTCCAAAG
>DASZGG010000339.1:0-8158 GCA_035939025.1 Chthoniobacterales bacterium
CGTTCTCGAATTGAAAGATCCCCTTCCCTGGGATCGGTTGCCGCCAATTCTCCTGACGGCCATTTCGGTCGCGGTCATCGAAGAAACCTTGTTTCGAGGAGCGATTCTGGGACTGGTTCGCCAAACCCTTACTACATGTCCCGCAGCGGTTTTCGTCTCGGCGCTGTTCTCGATTGTTCACTTTTTGAATCCGGAAAGAGACCAAATTGTCACCGTGCGTTGGTATTCCGGCTTCGAGCTGTTGCCGCATGCATTCTGGCGATTTTCAGACCCTTTCATTGTCCTGGGTGGGTTCATAGCGATCGGAATCCTTGGGCTATTGCTGGCACACGCTACAATACGGACATCATCACTTTGGCTCGGAATCGGCATTCATTCCGGTTTGGTCTTCAGCAAGATGGGACTTAACAAGGTCACGAAACGACTTCAGGATGTCACGCCTTGGTTCGGCAACGATATTACTGTTGGTCTCGGATCCATACTCATACTGCTCGTCCTCTGGTCACTAGTTTGGTTACTCTACCTGCGTGGCGAACCCGACCTTGCTTAACACACTGCTTGAGCTGTTCTATCCATCCAACTGTGTCGGGTGCGGGCAGCCACAAGACTCTGGAACCTTCCTTTGCGAGCTCTGCAAGGCGACCGCGCCGCGTATCCAGCCTCCGTTTTGCCGGTGCTGCTCCAGACCATTTGAGGGAGCCATCGACGGAGAGTTCTCGTGCCCGAACTGCGAAGATCGCGCGCTGGCATTCGACTGCGTGGTGTCAATCTACCAGGCAAAGGGCGTATTGAGAGATTTAATCCATCGCTTCAAATACGGAGGCCACTTCCATCTTCGACGGGTACTCACAGAATATTTGCTCGAAGCCATGCAAGACTCACGATTACAAGCAACTCCCGTCGACTGCCTCGTGCCTGTTCCGCTTCATCCGACCCGATTGCGAGAACGTGGATTCAACCAGGCGGGCGCGCTCGCCGAAGTCCTCTCCAAGCGGGCCCGCGTACCTGTCCTGCACTGCATAGAGCGCCGCCTATACACCAATACTCAAACACGGTTCGACCGCATGGAACGAATGCTGAACTTGCGCAACGCCTTCGCCTTGCGCAAGAATAGCAATGTGCGCGGAAGACATCTAGTATTGCTGGACGACGTCATTACGACGGGCTCTACCCTGCACGAGTGTGCATTAGTATTGCGCGCAGCCGGTGCCGAATCCGTTCGCGCGGTGACCGTCGCCCGAGGCTGACGGCTATTGTTCGGTCCCGACATATGCAAATTTTTCAGAAACCAATCTTAAAACTTCCAACCAATAAAAAACGGGAAATGCCCGAAGGTCTTTGGCAGAAATGCCCCGACTGTGGCGAGGTCATCCATAACCTCGAGCTCGTGCAGAACCTCAAGGTCTGCCCGAAGTGCGATTATCATTTCATCTTGCCAGCCAAGGAACGAATCGACAACTTGATCGACCCGGGAACCTTTATTGAATTCGACGCGAACATGCTCTCCGTGGACGTGCTGAGCTTTAAGGGAGTCGCGACATACGCAGATCGATTGAAAAGTTATCAAGAGAAAACGGGTCTCAAAGATGCCGTTCTGACCGGTTTCGGGAACCTCCTGGAGAAAGCAGTTGCCGTTGCTGCCATGGACTTCAATTTCCTGGCCGCCACGATGGGTTCGGTCGTCGGTGAAAAAATTACCCGCCTGATCGAGCGCGCCACCGCGGACAAAAGGCCCGTGATCATCTTTTCCGCCTCCGGAGGTGCCCGAATGTACGAAGGGATGCTTAGCCTGATGCAGATGGCTAAGACGAGCGCCGCGCTCGCTCGGCACTCCAAAGCCGGATTGCCGTACATCTCGGTTGTCACTCATCCGACCACCGCGGGGGTTATGGCAAGCTTCGCTTCACTGGGTGACCTCATTTTGGCCGAACCAAAATGCATGATTGGATTCGCCGGACCGCGTGTGATCAAAGAAACAACCCACCAGGATCTCCCGCCAGGGTTTCAAACTGCCGAATTCCTGCAGGAACATGGACTAATCGATCGGATTGTGCATCGAAAGCAGTTGCGCTCAACCCTGATTTCGTTGCTCGGCTACCTGACAGCGGCGAAGTGACTTGTCGGAGTTTGATGTGAACGCGGCTTATACTGCGGCGATTAACTGGCTATTCGGGACCCAACAGAGAGGAGTCAAGCTCGGTCTGAACAATGTTCGCCGTTTGTTGTCGTCCTTGGGGGAACCTCAGAACGCGTTGCAGTTCATTCACGTCGCTGGTACGAACGGTAAGGGATCAGTTTGCGCCATGGTTGACTCGATAACCCGGACGGCGGGAATGAAGACCGGACTCTTTACTTCGCCGCATCTTATCCGGTTTAATGAACGGATACAGATCGACGGAATTCCAATCGATGACGAAGCGGTTGTTCGCGGCATCCATCAGATTCAGTCGCTGATTGACGAGGAGCATCATCCAACGTTTTTCGAGATTACGACTGCATTGGCCTTTGACTACTTCCGAGCCCACGGTGTTGATCTTGTCGTCTTGGAAACCGGTCTTGGTGGTCGCCTCGACGCCACCAACGTCGTCAGTCCCTTGGTCTCGGTGGTGACATCCATCGACCTCGATCACCAAAAATGGCTCGGCCACACCCTGAAGGAGATCGCCTTGGAAAAGGCGGGAATCATCAAACCGGGCGTGCCAACCGTTTCCGGTCCACAGTACCTCGAAGTTCGAACCGTGCTCGAACAGATCGCCAACAAGCATTTTGCATCTCTAACCTACGCGGAATTGCCTATTCCGGAACTCTTCATCGGATTGGCGGGATCATACCAGCGCGTGAATGCGGCGATCGCCGTCCAAGCGCTCAGCAAAGCGGGTATTAAAGTGAACCAGAAAGCAATTAAGGAGGGGCTCGCGAACCTTTCGTGGCCCGGCCGATTTCAACGTATCGGCGAACGAATCATCCTGGACGGAGCCCACAACCCGGCGGCATCGAAGTGCCTGGTTGAGACCTGGATGGAATGCGTCGGGGAGCAGAGGGCCACGATCATTTTTGGAGGGCTCCGTGATAAGGACCTGGAAGGCATGGTGTCGATACTGAGCACCATCGCAGCCCGCTTTCAAACCGTTCCGATACGCAGCCAGAGAGCAGCTTCCCCTGCCGAAATCCATTCTTTCGTACCGAAATACCTCTCAGCCACCCAGTGCGACTCCGCTGCGCACGCCTTGGACCTTGCCTATCACTTCAACGATCCAATCCTGGTCACCGGCTCGCTGTTCCTCGTTGGCGAATTGTTGGCCATTTTGCAATCGTCCCAGGACATCCTGCAAGCCAGCAATCAGTAGAGGGCGTAAGCGAAAGCTCCAGCTTTTACCCATTGACAACATTCTAAAGCTTTGTTGGTTTCTTGCCGTGTTCACCTCGTTGCCAATCCCGCGACTCGAAGATCAACCTTACCTGTGCCATTCCGGAAGCCAAGTCGGAGTCTCCTGCTCCTTTCAACTCGAAGGACCCGCCCGAACAAAAATCCTCCCCTATTCCTATCTACTCTGCATCGACATGCTCGGAGATTGCTTGATCACGCTCAGGTATTCTTTCGCGGACGTCGAAATTTCCCTCGGCAGAGACTTTCCGGCCCGCCACCAATTCATCGATGACCTGGCAAACTTCCGCGTCTCGCTCGTTCGAGCCTCACGGCACGTCAAGATTAGGGTCGTCACTGAACAAAGTTCGGAAAAAAGCGAGGTTTACTGACGCGTCAACTCGCTGCCGCTGAGCCGTTTGATTTCGCCTTGCGCTTTTTTTCCTTGATCTCAAACGCCAGGGAAAGCACACGCCGGTATTTCGCCTGGCCCACCGCGACCAAACGGATGCTCAGATCCGTCTTCTCATTGATCTCATTCAGCGCGCGGTCAATTGCACGCTGCTTCAGATTAGGCCAATGCACGAGGCATTTTTCGCTAATCACGTTGCCTTGCCCGTCCCGTACTTCGTCCACTCCGAGCACTTTGCGGATTTGCGGAATTGAGATCCGTTTCAAAACGATATGCCGCCACTTCCATGCCCATTCGTACAGACGGATCGAATACTGGCTTGCTAATTTGACGCTCGCCCGATCCGAATCCTCCCTTTGGTGGTCCTTTAAGCGTTCAAGGTGCGGGACCACGCCCGGATCAAGGTGCAGAGTCATCTTCTTCTCGACCATCGTGATCGAGCTAAGCCAACGCGCGTAGAGGACCGAATTCTGCTTGTCGCCGTTGTGCAATACCAAGCGGTGATACGTCAGCAATTTCATCGCCGCCACCTGAAGATCGAAATCGTCAAAATCGTACGCCGTCAGCCCGGGTTTAAGGCGGTCCACAATGCTTATAACGATTTCCCGCTCATCCGGTGTCAGCTTGTAAAACGCTTCGATCAGATCGTCGCCAAACCCCAGTTGGTCGCCCGCTTCGGGAAGTGGTAACGTATTGAAAACTTTGTTGTGTTTACGCACTTTACATTCAGACAATTAAGGTGTTACACAACACTACATACCCAAATCTCTGAAGGGAAGCACTAAAATGGTTATCGCGAAGGAAACTAGGCAAACTGTGGCAGAATCCGCCAAGTGGTCGTTCTCCGCGGATGGAAAACCGCTCTCGATCGAGGACTTTCTCGAGACGTATCGCAAACAAGGAGTTTTCTACGAGGGAAAAGAGCAATGGCTGAAGGGGGTCACTAAGGTGACATGGGAGAACTTTTTCCTGGTCTGCACCGAAGAGCTCGATGATATATCCCAACGCGCCGCGAAAATGCTGATATTCTATTGTCTCGAGATCGTAGAAGATGTCGCATCGCGAATTCGCGGTCCGGTGTCGGCTGCGAAAATTGCCGACGCAATGAAGCGGGAATTTGACGAGCAGTACGACAACCGGGTTTATCAGTTCCAATGGGGGATGCGCCACGAAGCAGTCCGTGACGCGGTGACGAATGCAGTCATTAATCGTTGGGGCAAATAGATTTGCTAGGGTTCCCCGATTTGATCAGCCGATGCCGTTCCAACTGGTAGGGACACTCCCGCGCGATCCGGCGCCGCACGTTAAACAGCAACAAAGGCCTTCGTGTCGGTTCCTTTTTAGAACGCTTCTTCGACAGGATTTCCTGAATTCTTGAATTCTTGACTGCCCGGCCCGCCCAACGCCATCCATAGTAGCATCTGTTGACAACACGATTATTTTCCGTTATATAGTTTCCATGGCTTCAACCGGCGTTGCTGCAGCTCACGCAGACTTCGATGACAATGTGCCTCCCGAACAATCTCCGGATACCATGTCAGCGCCCGGCCCTGGCGGAGTCGTGATACGCCTGCCGCCTTATTCAAAGGGCGTCGCACCGATGACGCTAGCTCAACTGGAGTCTTTCGAAATTAAAGCCCAAACACTCTTTCCGACGATTCATCACCAATCCGGCATTAGCCGCCAAGTGCCGCGGTTCGCGATTCGAGTCGTCAGAGACGGGCAGACGGTTTACCAGCAACGATATTCCGCCCGCGAAACGTCTCTGCTCCAAGCGCTAACCACTGCGATCAGTTGGGTCCGGTTCCGCCGGCGACAGGAAAGGTTGGAATATATCGGCTCGCTTCCAGCATTGACCCTTTGGACGTTCTGCATGGCCGTCGGATGGCTCTTTCAGCCAATCGTCGGATGGTTAAGCTTGCTCCCGCTTCTTGTGAGCATCCCGTTCGGTTGGTATTTCGCGCCACCAAAGTCCAAATCGCGTCAGACGACAGCTTCACTTGGTGGATTCCGGTGGGAGAGAAATGACTTTTGTCGCGGTTGGCTGATCACGGGAGATACAGGGGCGGGGAAAACGTTTGCGATCAATGCGCTGCTGCATTCCGTTTTCCAGCATGAACCCGACTGGGGTGGACTCTGCTGCGATGAAAAGGGAATCTATCATGAAACCCTTGTTCCCATGGCCAGGAAGTATGCTCGAGAAAGCGACCTGCTTCTCCTTCAGACTCGACCGGATCACCCAGCCGAACATTGGGCTCCGCCTTCTCGCTTTAATCTTCTGTCCGATCTGACCGTTCCGTGGTCGACGTACGCCACCGTCATTGTCGATACCGCATCGGCACTGACCTCCGGAACCGAAGATAAGGGATTTTTCAAAACGCAGGCGCATGCAAATA
Organism: Chthoniobacterales bacterium; assembly: GCA_035939025.1. Lineage (GTDB taxonomy): Bacteria > Verrucomicrobiota > Verrucomicrobiia > Chthoniobacterales > JAFAMB01 > JAFAMB01. The sequence goes on from DASZGG010000339.1 coordinate 6,173, forward strand.
TCGGACGCGGAATTCAGCTCTTTCGTCTTCTGAATCTGGTTCCAACAATGCATCATTTGCTCGAGATCCTGCAGTACCAGCCTGTGCTGAGGGCGATGTTGCAAAATCTCGAGTCCCTCAAAAATCAAGGAATTCCCGATGCGAGGGAATGTTACGAACACTTTCTGAATGGATATCTGCGGCAGCCTCCCGAGCAGCTTGGCGGGGTCATATCGACGATCTACAATTATCTGAACTATTTCACTAACCCGGATATCGTCGAGGTTTTCGGCACCGAAGAGAATACGTTCGATTTTTCGGCACTTGATGATGGCGCGATCATCTGTCTTTCCATGCCTCAGAAATATCAAACGGAACGTCGCTATATAACCACGATTTTGAAGCTTCTATTTTACACTCATGCCCTTCGCCGTTTCGATCCCAGGCCCACAGGCAAACGGCAGGTCCAAGAAGATAACCTCTTGATTTGCTGGCAGGACGAAGCGCAGCGTTTTATCTCCGACTCAGATGCCAATGTCGATATTATCCGTCAGGCAAACACCACCACCGTCCTGGCCGCACAATCGAAACTCTCCTTTCTTCCAGCCTTAGGCAGTAAGGAGAAGGCCGAAGTAACAATCCTGAATCTTCGCAACAGGATCATCTTCAAGGCGGCCGACAGGGCCTGCGCCGAAGGCTCCGCTGATTTTATCGGGCGCCGAATGCACTGGAAGAAGTCTTACACCCGCGGAAAAGGCAACTCGAGCACCACCCGATCCCATGAGGAAGAATACCTCGTCAAACCGTTCGAAATCATGTCATTACCTAAGTTCGTAGCAATCGTTAAGCATTGTGAACATGGCTTCCGGAAAACGACGATCCATCCCGTGGATCCCGAGGGAAAGGTTCCAAGTTGGTATCCCTTTTGGAATCGTATCCTTCGCTAGTGCACCGTCTCGCATATAGTCGTTGATGTCGTTCGGCGCTCGCCGGATCAGTCGACCGTTTTTCAAGGCGCGAGGGAAGCGCCGATATCTGGATCATAACGGTCGAGAGAGTCCGGCGGCCGCCGTACGGGAAAACGTATCGGCGTGCGCGTGACGCGGTAGGGTCGCGCTCCTGCGCGACCGGCGTTGCCGGTCTGGAAACTTTCCTTTCCTGATTGCAACCCCGCAGCCCTTTACCTACTTCCACTCCTTTTGCTTGTTCACGTTCTATGAACGCTCAACGCCGGTCGCGCAGGAGCGCAACCCTACCCGTCACACGGGCGGCCACGCCGGCACGCCGACACGCCCGATACGCCGGCACGCCGATACGCCGATACGCCTCACCGCCTCAGGGCTATCCCTGATTCTTCAGTAAGGCCACCTGCTGGCGGCAAAGGCTCGACGCGCCAGCACAAAATATGGCCACCCGCTACGCCCCAATCAGTCGAACGGATACCGAACCCCAACGTAATGCATTTTGCAGCCTGCCCGCAGCTCATTTACCGTGCCCAGTTAACAAGTGCACAAATGCGACTTCCAAAAACAGAATATCTGGCAGCTTTTATAAGTCAAAGATAATAAACTGCTTACGTTTTCTCTGCCTGGTTAGTATTCTCTATCCCTACACGTACCTTCATTTACTAGATCGTGTCACGACCTTTACCACCACTCGTGACATTCCGACCCACGGCGTTTTTACGTATTAATTTATTCAATCTTTTTTACACTTCTCTCGGCTCCACTTTTTCACACAGCGGGACAACGGTTAATGTGCTGCGTTCAAAGTTTTCGCATTCTCTCCCTTTACAAAAAAAAAATTTGTCACGAACTTATGTGCACTCTCGTCTTACTAGAGAGTAAACATCCAAACCACATATGAAAAAAATAATCGCCTTAGCTGTTGTCATCTTTGCCTCGCAAGTATTATCAACGCTCGCGGGAGAGGCGGTAACGAGCTCAAAGGAAGTAGTCACCCCACCAGCCCCGCCGCCCGAAAGCTACTTTCGCAGTAACGAATTCA
>DASZGG010000340.1:0-4359 GCA_035939025.1 Chthoniobacterales bacterium
GATCAAAGAGGCCCCTAGCACGCTTGCCCCGAATTCGATGCTAGCCAACCCATTGTCGTCGACAAAGTTGCCGGCCAGGCGGACCACGAACAATCGGCCTCGTGTCTGGTCGAAGGCGAGTTCAGGTGAAACACGCGAATCGGCGCACCCTAAAATGATGGCGAACGGATGCTGGCTTTCCGCGAGGGCGGGACGTTCCGGGCCGAAGTCGTGATGAATATTCTTGCCCGTCACGTAACGTTTGTTTCCGGCTATCAATTCTGCAAGCGCTTCGTCCGCGCCGACCGGTGGGCCGACTTTCGCCGATTGAGTCCAACCGCTGGATCGGAGTGCGCCCCAAGCGAAGGTCACCCCGGCTAACCTGAGACCGTGCCGAACAAATCGGCGTCGGGAGTAATTTTCTGAATTATTCATGATGGGAAAGTTAGGATAGAGAGGCCCTTTGCGGTTGTGGTCCGCTCTCTTAGCTCGTGATTCCGGTAACCCTCGATCAGCCGTTCCAATTGCACGATCGCCGATCGGAGGCGACGGCCATGTTGGCTATGGGCTACGCGCCTCGGCCGGTCCCATTCGCGCACAACCGTTATGCTCGGGATGATATCCGCACCGCGAACAATCGCTGCCTCGACTGATTCGAAATGATGATGCAGGGCCAGAATCGTTCGATGCGGCTCCAGCACCAAAGTGAAACCGTGGTCGCCGAGACTCTCCGAAAAGGCACCGTCGATTGTAATAGCCTTTCCGCTCCGCTTTAAAGGAGACTCCCCTTTATCCACTTCCACCGGAACGTGTCCATTGACAATCAAACCCTGATCGGGTTCGACGCCGAATTCAGCAAGAATTTTGTCGCAGAACCAGGGCTCATGGATAAGTCGGAAATACGGATTTTTTGTCTCCTGATGGGGCCGTTTGTCGGAGATCAAATCGCGCTCAAGCGTAGAGATGCGATCCTTTCCAAAAAGCGGAGATTCGGGGCCGCTCCAGAGGTACCAGAGTACATCGAGATCTCCGCGCGCTTTTCCGTCGATGACTCTATAGACGACATTCTCGATCGCTTTGAACAGTGCCATCCCGGTGTAAGGCTGGCCGTCGATAACCATCGGCAGAAACTCGCCCCGCTCGTCAACCGGAACGCACCCATGGAAGATCAAGTGCTCTTCCCGCCGCAGATACATGGTCCCGAGCGAGACCATCCAGCGCATATGGCTCCAAAGCTTCTGACTGGCTAGAAATGAGCTCCGGATGCGGCGCACACAAAGGCGTTCCTCGGCTGTCAGCTCGTAGGGGTTGGACGGATCAATGGTCGGAAAGTCCACCTCGTTGAGTGGATAGTCGAGACCATCCACTTCGATCGTTCTCGCTTTGCGGTTAATCCGGTGTAAGAGTCGGCGATGGTCCATGTGCCACTCGGGGTGGCGCGCGATCAGCTGTCCCTCAAGTTTGAACTGCATAATGGCGGCGGCTTTTTGCATGCGGGCCATCATGATATTCTCTCGCATTCCAGTCCCCTTAACCTGAAAACTAGTTGCCGGATCATCTGCGTAAACCGTGCGCGCCAACAGATCGAGGGGCTCGATCGGGATTCCGTAGCCTTCCTCAAGCTGCATCAGTCGGCGATAACGGAGGGAAATACGCAACACCTGGCATAAAAGCGCTTCGTGACCGAGGCAGGCGCCTAACCAGGCCATGTCGTGGTTGCCCCAGATAAATGAGACATTTGGCTGCTGCATCAGATAATCGACTACGCGGTCACCGCGCGGTCCGCGATCCCAACAATCTCCGGCGATAATCAATTCATCGATCGCGAGGTTGCGGATAACCCGGCCGGTCAGATGAATCAGATGCAGCACCCGGCCGCGCCGGACGAGCTCGTCGACGATTGCCTCGATATAGTCCTGCTCTCGCTCAGGGGAGGGTGCGTGCAGGATTTCGGATAACAATTCGCGATATTCCGTGGGCAGGAGGCACCTGGCCTCCTCGATAGTGCGCCGTGCGGCAAGCACTCGCACGACATCGAACAAGTCGCGGAGAGTTCGCATGGCATACTCCTTCTGGTCCTGCGGATCCCGAAGGGTCTGTTCGAGCCGTCCAACGACCTCCGCAGGATAAAAGATCAGGGTCAGGAATTCCTGGAACTGATCCGGTGGCATCCGGTCTTTGAATAGCCGCTCGACCAGAGGGCGCAATGTACCCGAGGCGTTGTTGATGATGTGGCGAAGTTTCTTGTCTTCGCCGTGAATGTCGCTGATCACGTGGATCGTACCCTTGGGCAACGTGAGCTGCGCGGACAGGCGTGCGATCTCGGCGACAGCGGAATCGATATTCGGTATTTCGCGAGCCAATGGCTCCAGAGTCGCCAATTTGAAATCGCCAAGTTCAGCGTCATTCTTTGATGGCTGCATAAGGAGAAAAAAGCTATGGAGCGGCTCGGGGGCTGCGTCTACCGCTGTATAACTAAATGAATCCGCTCTTTGATGCGACAATTTTGTGATCTGTCATGTTGGAGGGCAACGCTTCGTTAGGGTCACGCGCCGGCGTGACCGGCGTCGCTCCGCGCGACGGTTTGAAATCGTCGTTCGTGGTTCGGCGCCGCATCGGAGGGGCGTTGCTGGCAACGCCCGGGAGCAGCAAGCAGTTCCCCTCCAAACTGAAGCCGCCTGTTGATCTCCTCCCGGAAAGACGCAATTAGTCTCCCGTATGAAAACCTTGGGCGAAATCGCTGACTTTATCGGAGGAGAAGTGCGCGGTGATGCTTCTGTTTCCGTTACTCGAATAGTCCAACCTGCGATCGCGCAGGGAGATTCCGATCTTGCCTTTGTCCTATCGCCCAAAGAGGCTTCGGTTCTTGAATCCGGCAGGATTGTCAACGCTGTTGTGCCCGCCGGTATCGAGGGCGTACCTACTCCCAATCTAATTGTGGTGAGCCGCCCGAGGTTGGTCTTGGCCAAGTTAACGCAACTCTTCGAACGGCCCGTGAACGTTGCGCCGGGGATACATCCTTGGACGGTGATTGATCCTACCGCCCGCATAGGTGCGAACGTTTGGATCGGCCCATTTTGCTGGGTGGGTCCGAAATGCGTGATCGGAAATAACTGTAGACTTGTAAGCAATATAAGCGTTGGCGCCGAGGTCAAGATCGGTGACCACACATTACTCCACGCCGGCGTTCGTGTCGGCGATCGATGTGAAATTGGCAGTCGCGTGATTATTCAACCAAATGTGGCGATTGGCGGCGACGGGTTTGCATTTGTGACGCCTGAACCAGGGAGTGTCGAATCTGTTCGTAAAACCGGGGAAGTTCGAAGTTTCAACAACGAGATCATCCGCATCAATTCCCTGGGGAACGTCGTTATCGAGGATGACGTGGAGGTCGGAGCAGGAACCTGCATCGACCGGGGAACACTAGGAGAAACAAGGATTGGCCGCGGCACTAAGCTCGATAACCTTATCCAGGTTGGGCACAACGCTACGATTGGCAGCAATTGTCTGATTGTATCCCAAGTCGGATTAGGCGGCAGCTCGAAAATTGGCAATCGCGTCGTGATTGGGGGCCAGTCGGGTTTACCGGATCACGTAACCGTGGGCGATGATGCTGTCGTTCACGCCCGATCCGGTATCACTGGTCACGTCCCAGATCGGGCAGCGATGATGGGCATTCCCGCTCTACCGCTACGAGAATTCATGGAAAGAGAGGTGAAAATGCGGCGCCTCCCAAATCTTATCAAGGATTTGAAACAGCAAGTGGAATCGATCATCGAGAAACTCAACTCTTTGCTGCCGCCAAAATAAATATTAGTTGTTCTTTCGTGGCTCTGATACCGTTCAAGAGTTGACTCGTCCATTCAATCCTAGGAATTCTTGTTGTTTATGCAGCAACCGTGCGCATTAGTCGTAGGGCTTATTTTTGCAGCTGGGATCACAGCTGTTTTCGGAATGGGTAGCCAACCCATTCCGGAGCCGACAGTCAAGAAGACAACCAGTACGGTAGATGCCACGGCCATCTACAATCAGGGAGTCGCTCTGATGCATGAGAAGAGGTATGCGCCGGCCATTGCCGACTTCGAAGCGGCAATCAAAGCAAAACCAGACTTTGCCGAAGCACACAACAACCTTGCTTATTGTCTTCGAAGCGAGGGACCGGCGAAGTACAACGAGGCGCTTGACCACTATAACAAAGCAATCCAGCTCAAACCGAATCTGGCCCAGGCATACGAATATCGCGGCGTTCTCTTCGTGAAAATGAACCGAATGGGCGATGCTCAGAAGGATCTGGCGAAGTTGAAGCAACTGAATCCTAAACTCGCCTCACAGTTAGAGTACGCCATCAACAACAAAGGGCAGGAAAAGGACGGCTATTAG
>DASZGG010000341.1:0-3835 GCA_035939025.1 Chthoniobacterales bacterium
CGCTCGTGCTGCCTGAGATGTTCTGACCAGGAGGCGACCAGCATCTCCATGCGAAATCGGTTTGGGTCCTCAAGATCCTGCTGCAGTTGCCACGTGGTGGCGCCGTTTCGCAGCATTAGGCTGCGCATACCATGCATTGCCAGCAAAAAAGATTCGCGGCTCTCCGGCGCAATCCGGTAATCCATGTAAATAACCACCGGGCCATCCTCAGGCTTAGGGAACCGGGGAAAACGATGGAAACGGGTTGGTAACGGCGATGGCTCAATATTCAGATGCTCGGTGAAATCGATCGAAAGCGGCCGCAGCAGGAGCGACAACGGAAGGAGGACCAGCGCTGCAACGAATAACGTTAGGTCGACATTTGTTAGGGTTACAAGCGTTCCCCAACCGATCGCACCGAGCGCCATGCCCCCTTGCGAACTCATCATGTGAACAGCACTAAGCCGGCCCCGAGCCCATTCAGGCATCGAACGCTGTGCAGCGACCCACAGCTCGGAGGCAGCGAGCGTCCAGGCAATTCCGGCGAAACCGGAGACCACGAACAACAACAATTGCGCCCGCGCAAGGGCCATCACCGCGAACACCGCGCATAACAGTATGTTTGCGACCAGCGTGAGCAAATTGGGCGAAAACTTTGCCCGACCAAAAGGCAACACCAGAACCGCGCACAGTAAGGCACCGATTCCCATGCTGGTGAATACCAATCCGAGTTCTCCCGGGCTAAAATGGAGCTTCTTTAATGCAACGATCGGGAGTAAAGCAGGGATTGCTGAGATAACGATCGCGAACAGGAGGTTCCGCGCGAGGACAACCTGGACGCCGGGAGTGTATCGAACATAACGAATCGCCCCGATCAATGATTGAGCAAACTTTTCCAGCGGCAATCTGCAATAGAGACGGCGCCACGCAAGTACGGCCGCAGCCACTAGAAGGAAGCACGCCGAATTTATTGAGAACACGGTGTAAGGTCCGATCACCGAAAGCAAAGACCCACCAATGGCTGGGCCCAAGATGCTTCCCAAATTCATCTGCACTCCGCCAAGAGTAACGGCTGAAGATAGTTCCTGCCTCGAAACAATATCGGTGATTGCCGAGGAATAAGTTGGCGCATTGAACGCAAAACCGATCCCGATAAAAAAAACTGCTACCAGGATCAGTGGCGGAGAAATCAACCCGTTCCAGCCGATAAGAGCAAGCAACGCTGCAGAGACGGACAGCCAAAGATTTGTTCCTATTAACATGCGCTTGCGATCGACCGTGTCTGCGGCCGCACCGGCTGGCAACGTGAACAGAAAAAAGGGAAGTGCTGCCGCCGTAGCCATCAGCGAAAGCTGAAAGCTCGACGACCCGAGCCTATTCATCAGCCAGAGCGCTGCCGTGTCCTGAGCGGAAACGCAACATCCTGAAATGATGCTTGCTATCCAGATAATGCGGAAGGTTGGATTGCGTAATGCAAACCAAGTTGACGTTGTCGTCATGACAAGAGCCGAACGATGCTTAAGGTCATCCTTTATCTCAAACATCAGAGATGTGCTTCAAAAGTCTGATCTGGGACGCAAAGTGAATAAGCATAAGCCCAGGAGCGGCAAGATCAATCGTGGGATGAAGAAAACTGACGAGGACCCGCAGGACGTCCCTCCCAACTTGTAATTTCAGGCCCTTTACTCGATGTTTCGCGATGCCGGACAGCAAGGTTTATGGGAAAGTGATGAACATTGGGTTTCCCTCTTTCGTAGAGCGACACATAGGACCGGACTCTGGGGAGTTGCGCGAGATGCTGCAACACGTCGGGTACGACACACTGGAATCCCTGATCGACGCGGCTGTTCCGGAAGGAATTCGCTTCCGTGAAAAATTGGATCTGCCCGAGCCTGAAACCGAGTTTGAAGTTCTTCGAAAGTTTCGAGAAATTACCTTGAAAAATAGGGTTGCAAAATCCTACATCGGTCTCGGCTATCACCAGTGCGTCACCCCACCCGTAATCCAGCGGAATATTCTGGAGAATCCTGGTTGGTACACGGCCTATACGCCTTACCAAGCGGAGATCGCCCAGGGTCGGCTCGAGGCACTGCTGAACTTCCAGACGATGGTGACGGATTTGACTGGACTGGAGATTGCAAATGCTTCGTTGCTGGATGAAGCGACAGCGGCAGCCGAGGGCATGGCGTTGTGTTTTGCTCTTCGAAAACAGCCTTCAGTTCGGGCGTTTTTTGTTTCCCGAGCGTGCCACCCGCAAACGATCGCAGTGCTCGAAACCCGAGCGGAGCCGCTGGGGATTGATCTGATCGTTGCCGACCATCGCACCTGGAACTTTTCGACCCCCGTTTTCGGGGCATTGGTTCAGTATCCTGCGACGGACGGTACGATTCACAATTATGCTGAATTTATAAATGGGCTGCATGACGGTCACTCGCTGGTTGTCGTGGCTGCCGATCTTCTAAGTCTGACCCTTCTCGTTCCACCCGGCGAGTTCGGAGCTGACGTCTGTGTCGGATCGACTCAGCGATTCGGCGTTCCGATCGGATTCGGTGGCCCGCATGCGGCGTTTTTTTCAACACGCGACCAATTCAAACGGCATATGCCGGGACGACTGGTCGGCGTTTCGAAGGATCCCGCCGGGCGCCCCGGTTACCGTCTGTCTTTGCAAACGCGGGAACAACACATCAGGCGTGACAAAGCGACAAGTAATATTTGTACCGCTCAGGTACTGCTAGCTGTAATTGCCTCGACTTATGCAGTGTACCATGGCCCGATCCGCCTAAGGCGGATCGCGGAGCGTATCCGGTTACAGACCGAGACATTGGCCCTTGCGTTGGAAAAACTCGGTTACGAAATTGGAGATGGTCCGCGTTTCGATACCCTCCATGTGAAGCTTGGCAAACGCAGGGACACTGTCCTGGACAAGGCGGGGAAGAGCTTGGTCAATTTCCGGCTTTTCCACGACGATTCGATAGGGATCACTCTAGACGAAACGGTTTCTGACGACGATCTGCAGACGCTTCTGAATCTTTTTGTCGACGATGAACCGCTTTCGGTCCAGGAACTTTCCGAGAACGTAACGGTCGATATTCCCAAAGAGTTCGTGCGCCGCTCTCCTTACCTGACGCACCCGGTTTTTAATATTCATCATACCGAAACCGGGTTGATGCGTTATTTGCACCGGCTCGAATCGAGGGATTTGTCGCTGACGACTTCGATGATCCCGCTCGGATCCTGTACGATGAAATTGAATGGAGCGGCAGAGATGCTACCCTTGACATGGCCTGAAATCGGCCAGATCCATCCGTTCGCGCCCGAAAGGCAAACAGCGGGATATCGTCAACTAATCCGCGAGCTCGAGACCTGGCTGGCCGAGATTACAGGGTTCGATGCCGTGACCGTCCAGCCTAACGCAGGGTCGCAGGGCGAGTACGCCGGTCTATTGGCGATTCGCGAATTTCACGGCGAGCGGGGACAAAATCAGCGAACCGTTTGCCTGATCCCCGCATCTGCGCACGGAACAAATCCGGCCTCTGCGGCGATGGCCGGATTCCGCGTCGTCCCGGTTCAGTGCGATTCCAACGGGAATATCGACCTCGCTGATCTCCGGGAAAAAGCCGAGCAATATGCCGAACGACTCGGCGCTTTGATGGTGACCTATCCTTCTACGCACGGGGTGTTCGAAGAAGGTATCAGAGAGATCTGCGGTATCGTGCACAAATTCGGGGGCCAGGTTTATATGGACGGCGCGAACATGAACGCCCTTGTCGGGCTCTGCCGCCCGGCTGATTTTGGAGCAGATGTTTGTCACCTGAATCTTCATAAGACCTTTTGTATCCCACATGGCGGCGGCGGT
>DASZGG010000342.1:0-3869 GCA_035939025.1 Chthoniobacterales bacterium
GCCGCCGCCGCCACCTGCGGCATATGGGTGATGGCGAGCACTTGTCGACTTCCACCAAGTGAACGCATTTTCGTTCCGATCGAGTGCGCAATCTCGCCCCCGACATTCGCATCGATCTCGTCAAACACCAGAAGACCGACAAGATCCTGCTGCGCGAGAGCAGTCTTTACCGCCAACATCACCCGCGAGATTTCACCGCTCGACGCAATCACTTTAAGAGGTTTCAGCGGCTCACCAGGGTTAGGGGCGAACAGAAACTCTACCGCTTCAAATCCGGTGCTGCGCGCTTCGGGAAGCGATTCAATCTGAATCTCGAACGCCGCTTGGTTGAATCCAAGATCTTTCAGGTGCTCTCGGATAATTTCGGCGAGATTCTTCGCGGCCCGCACTCGTGATCGTGTTAGACGGTCGCCAAGCTCGGTCAACTGATCCAATTCCCCCGCGAGCTTTACTCCCAGCTCTGCGAGCATCTCTTCCCGACGGTCGAGGAGTTCAAGGCGACCCTTTAAGTCCTCTATCAACTCGATCAGTCCGACATCGTCCCGCTGATGCTTGCGTTGCAAGGAGTGCAAAAGATTGAGTCGCTCCTCCATCCGTTGAAGTGCTTCGGGATCAATTTCAAGACGCGTCTGATAACCGACGATGCTCCGTTTCAGCTCTTCAAGCTCAATCGTCGCAGCCTCATGGGCGCGCAAAAGTTCACTTGTCGATGGATCATGGCGATTGAGCTCCCGCAACTGGCGGGCGATCTCAGCCAGCTGACTTAGTATCGAATCTTCTGCTTCCGAAAGTTGCTGCAAAAGCGCACCCGCAATCTCCATTAGCCTTCGTGCGTTGGAAGCCACATTATATCGCGTTTGCAGAGTTTGGAGCTCGGAAGGCTTCAGGTCAGCCGACTCGAGCTCTTGAAGCTGATGTCGCCATAGATCCAAATTTTGGTCGGTCGTCTGTTGCAGGATCTCTTCGCGCTTCTCACGAAGCCTTCTCAATTCTTCAAAGATTCCCTGATACCGTCGTAACAGTTCGCGGCTTTCACCGAAAGCATCGACCAGGGCCAATTGTTGCTCCTTTAAGAGTAACGATTGGTGATCATGGGGACCATGCAGATCGACAAGTCCATCGCCTATTTGTTTGAGGATTCCTAACGTAGTCTGAGAGCCGTTAATGAATTGCCGATTGCCGCCGGAAACCGAAAAAATGCGTTTGAGCAAAAGTTGACCCTCTTCGCACGGCTCGATGCCCTGTTCGCCGAGGACCCGATCAATCTCAACGACTTCATCCAATTCAAACAAGGCCTCGACCGAGCACTGGTCAGCACCGGTGCGAATAAGCGACTTGTCCGCCCGTTCACCGAGCACGAGTTTGAGGGCTCCTAGGATCACCGATTTTCCGGTGCCGGTCTCACCGGTTACCACGCTGAATCCGGCGGCCAATTCCCAGTACAATGACTCGACCAGAGCCAGGTTCTGAATTCTTAGCGATCGCAACGTTGCGGCCACAGTGCGATTATGTAAGGGTGCCGCGGTGTTTTTTCAATAGATGGCAGTGTACCTGCAACGACATCACCATTATATGCGAGACGGTACACTAACAATCACATTTTTGGGCACTGGCACGTCCATGGGTGTACCCGTGATTCGTTGCAAATGCGAGGTCTGCCAATCCAAAGATCCCCGTGATCACCGGATGCGGTCGTCCATCTATGTAGAAACGGCGGACTCTTCCTGGGTCGTAGATACGGGCGCAGAGTTCAGAATCCAGGCTCTCCGCGCGAATATTCAGAAGCTGGACGCCGTTCTTTATACTCATTCGCATGCAGATCACGTTATGGGATTCGACGACCTCCGAAGATTCGGTTCGATCAATGGCGGTAGAATTCCCATTTATGCGTCGAAAGACACCATGCAAAACTTGCACAGGACCTTCTTTTACGCGTTCAACGTCGATAGACCCTTCAGTGGATACGTGCATCCAGAACCCCATTTGGTCGAGGGCTCCTTTTCGCTCGGTAGTACAGAAATTCACCCGATCCCGGTCGAGCATGGGAGAGCCCATGTTTTAGGTTTCCTGTTCCGCCAGAACGGTCGTTCTCTTGCTGCCTACCTGAGTGACTGCAAGACGGTTTATCCGGAAGGGCTCGAATCTCTCGAAGGAGTTGAGACCTTAATTCTTGGTACTCCATGCCGAAGACCGCATCCCGCGCATATGAGCCTGTCCGAAGGCCTGGCTCTGGCCGAACGACTGAGTCCCCGGCAAACTTTCTTTACGCATCTCAGCCATGATTTCGGTCATGCCGCTACCCAGAAGGAATTGCCGGATAGCATTTCCCTGGCGTATGACGGTTTGCGACTGGACTTATGAAATGGCTCCCTCTCCTGTGCGTATTGGTCATCGCGCACCGGGTCCTAGGAGCTGAAGATCTCTCGAACGCCACTCTCGTCGTCTACAACCCAACTTACCCGGAAAGCAAATCTCTCGCTGAGTATTACGCCGCGAAGCGTGGCATCCCAAAAGACCGGCTCACCGCCTTGCCTTGCTCCAACGACGAAGAAATCGACCGATACGAGTACGATCGTGCGATTGCCGAGCCGCTCCGGAAGCATTTTCAGGAAGCGCGACTCTGGACCGTCGAGCAAACGGGCGAACAAAGGGTCACCGCTAACAAGGTTCGGTATGTCGTTCTCATCCGTGGCATCCCTCTGAAGATTCGATCCCAGGCGTATTACCCGGGAGACAATCCAGATCGCTCGACACCTTTCGGCGCCTCGAATGCGAAAGCAGTGGATTCGGAATTGGCCACGCTCGGTTATTTTCGTCACCAGATCTCGGGCCCGATGCAGAACCCTTACTTCAGGAGTTTCAGGCCGATTACCGATCCGGACTCAGACCCGCGCTTAATGTTGGTGGCACGGCTGGACGGCCCTGGCGCCGGGGATGTGCGGCGCATGATCGACGATTCGCTCACCGCAGAGCACGCCGGCTTGTGGGGATGGACCTATCTGGATGCTCGAGGCGTGCAGGATCCGAATTACAAGATTGCCGACGACTGGTTGTTTCACATCAATGACGAATCTTTTCGAATCGGCCGGCCGGCTATTCTTGACCGCCGTGAGGCTCTGTTCCCGCTCGATTATCCAATGACTGACGCGATCCTTTATTTCGGCTGGTATTCCCAGGAGGCCACCGGCGTCTTCAAAGATCCTCATTTCCAGTTCCGCCCCGGTGCTGTTGCCGTTCACATCCACTCATTCAGTGCGTCGACTATCCGGCAATCCGATAAGTTTTGGGTTGGCCCGCTCATCCGGCATGGAGCCGCAGCGACCCTTGGAAACGTCTACGAGCCATTCCTTCAGCTGACGCCGATTCTGGACCTTTTCTACGATCGTCTGGTCAATGGATTGACCTTTGCCGAAGGCGCTTACGCCTCTTTGCGCGCCGTTTCGTGGATGACGACGATCGTAGGCGATCCGTTGTACCGCCCGTTCAGGCCGGATCAAATACCCGGGAATAGTTCCTGGCAGCCTATCCAACAGTTATTTGAAAGAGAAAGCACCAACCCCTCGGAACTCATCCGAGAATTGGATACACTTGGAACCCTTAATCCGACAGCTCTCGAAATCGAAGGCTTGATCGAAGCGCGCGAAGGCAAGAACGATGCGGCGCTCGAAACGTTCGATAGAGCCGCCAGAGCTTACAAAAACCGGCCCGACAATTTCCGCTGCATTCTCCATCAGGCGGATTTGCTGCAATCCTTGAGACGGGAGCAAGAGCTTGCCGAATTGATTAAGAAGGCCTTGTCAACATTCACCGATGACGCGTCGCAGCAAATTCTGAGAATGTACCAGCAATCTAAGCCCTGAAAATAACAC
>DASZGG010000343.1:0-6104 GCA_035939025.1 Chthoniobacterales bacterium
ATTGATTGGTCGGTCCAAATCAATTGAGGATCGCCGGTAGCGTCGTCAAGCAGTTCCCTAACACGGCTCTTACGGATAATAGATCCGTAGTTCTTTTGTATTGCTGGCCGTAACTCCGTTCCGCAGACGATAGTATACCCATGCCATGTCTCATGGAACCACAAGGTCACATTCCTGGTTTCGATCTACAGGAATTTCTTGCGTCGATAATTTCCGGCCAGTCTCAGGATTTTCTGCCCACATGATGTAATTCCCAGGTGGAATTTGCCATTTCGTAGGACTGCTCAACTGAGGAAACGCGGTCGGTGAGTAATTGTGGTATAGCCGAAGAATTTTTGCCATGCAAACAACTCGCCAATTTGGTACCTCGATCCCGGATTTTTTTGTATGCACGATCACCGAGACCGACCCGACTGCCTTTCCGCCATTGAGAAGGCAAGCATTGATTTTCAAGTATAAGTCATCAAAGACAGTATCAAGTTCGTCAATATCGAGATACTTTGCTCTAGAGAAACTGTAACCGCCAATTATGCTGTGAAGCATCTGTTGGTCTCCATTCAGCTGCGAGAGGTAGCCTTGCGCGAAATCAGCGCCTACCCAGTCTCCCTTATGTTTGATCAGAGAGCGAAACTCCTCGTAGGCGACAAGCGTCCTTGATAGGTTTTGCCGAAGAATTGGGTCCCGTGCTTTTTCGGGCGTGATGATTGGGATATCGCGATCAATTTTCAAAAACGAGCCCCAGGCTTCCGTTCCCTCCGATGGCTCGGTTGAGCTTAGTCCCAGACATGGATGCGCTAAGACGATTAAAAAACAGTACAGCTTGAATTTCATTATTTAGTGGTACGAAGTAATAAAAGCGCACAATTTCCGAGGTGGCCCACTTTTGTCCCAATTGCCGGAATCGTTGTTCGGAGGTCAGGGGTCATCGAGCATTCTCCAGGGAAATGGCCGCTTGCGACGCGAGCAGTTTCACCACCTTAGTACGATCCGACGTGAAAGGACGGGAATAGCGTTTATTCGTCTGCCTCGGCTTTTGCGTGATTGTTAAGTTAAAACTGTAGAAGTTTATTCACTTCATTCGCCGCTTCCATATGCACCATATGACCGGCGTTTGGCAACCTATGAACTTCTGCTCCGGCTAACGCGGCATGCGATGCAGGAATAATCCTATCTTTTTCGCCCCAGATCACGCGAATCGGTATTCCAAGATTGGTAACTTGCTCGCGCAGTACGACCCGTTGCTGATTCCCGTCCAGAAATACGGACAGAATCGATTCCAGAGCGGCTTGGACTCCATCCAACCGCTTAAATCGAAGGAGGTCTTCGATAAGTTGGCGCGTGACCAGTCCTTCGTTGGCAAACAGCCGCCCGGCAAGAACTTTCAATTCCTTGCGACTGTTTGTTTTCGCTAAACAGCGGAGATACTCGGCGTCAATTTCTTTTCCGAGCGCCGCCGAACTGATCACCGTTACTGATTTGATGCGATCCCTCCCTCGCAGGGTCGCAGCGAGACTTATTGCGCCACCGAGCGACTGGCCGACGAGATGTAGTTGTCCGATCTGCAACACATCGGCAAATTCGAGAACCAGCCTGGCAAATCCGTCCAGACTAGGGTCATCGATCACCTTCTCCGAGTTGCCGTGCCCGGGCAGATCCAAAGCGTAGACGGTATTAGTCGCCGCTAGCGGTTCATGATTGAAGAGCCAGTTGTTCTTGTCTCCTGCGAAGCCATGAATCAGCAATACAGGCTCTCCAGCATCCCCGCGCCGGAGATAACTGATCGTGCGGCCCCGGACTGTTACCGTTTCCGGCCCCGCGGCTAATTCGGCTTCTGCGGCTTCGCCCGGAACGAAGCGGCTCTGAAATTCGGCCACAAAAGCGTCGATTTCACCGTCTGCGACTTCCTTATCCGCAATTAGACCGAGCAAAGCGCCAACGGGCAGAATGTCATTTTCCTTTGCAATCTGACGCCGCAACACTCCTGCTCCCGCGGCTTCGATGACGCCCGCGATCTTATCGCTCTCCACTTCGACGAGTTCCGCACCGGCCTGAATGAAATCGCCTGAGTTCGCGAGCCACCGGTTGACTCTGCCTTCCTGCATCGACAGACCCCACTTCGGCATTGTAACCGGACGGATCTGACTCATTTGGCGTACTCCAGAACTTCTTTGACGGCATTCTTTACCTTCGCCGGGCTCGGGATATAGAGATCCTCGAGCGCATCCGAGAAAGGTACGGGAACGTGCGGTCCGGAAACCATCGTGACCGGCGACTTCAAGTCGCCGAATGCCTTCTGAGCAACCAGCGCAGCGATATCTGTGGCCATGTTGCAACGCGGATGCGACTCGTCGACAACGACGAGCCGGCCTGTGTGAGCAACACTATCAAGAATCGTTTCTTCATCCAGCGGGCTTGTCGTCCGGGGATCGATAATTTCCACATGGATGCCTTCCTTGGCCAATTCTTCAGCAGCTTGCTGCGCCACGTGGACCATGCGGGCGATAGCGACGATAGTAACGTCGTCTCCTTCTCTGACAATGTTGGCTTCGCCGAGAGGGATCGTGTAGCTTTCTTCCGGCACTTCCGATTCCAATCCGTAGAGCAGCTTATGCTCAAAAAAGATAACCGGGTCATTGTCACGGATCGATTGAATCAACAATCCCTTGGCGTCATACGGCGAAGAAGGTACAACACACTTCAGGCCGGGTATGTGCGTGAATAGCGAGTAGAGACATTGGGAATGCTGTGCCGCCGCCCGGAATCCTGCACCGATCATGGTGCGTACTACAACAGGAGTGACCGCTTTGCCGCCGAACATATAGCGAAATTTGGCAGCCTGGTTGAAGATCTGATCAAAGCAGACTCCCATAAAATCGACGAACATGAGTTCCACGACAGGGCGCAGACCACATGCCGCTGCGCCAATAGCTGCTCCGACGAAGGCCGACTCGGATATGGGTGTATCCATGACCCGATCTCCGTACTTTCCATACAGCCCTTTGGTCACGCCGAGTACGCCGCCCCAAGCATCCCTTTCTCCGTCGCCTCCCATGCCACCGACGTTGTCTTCACCCATTACGATGACGGTTTCATCGCGACCCATTTCCTGAGCAATCGCTTCGTTGATAGCCTGTTTGAAACTAATTTTTCGTGCCATAGTTAGACTTTCCCCCGTAGGTTAAGCGTAGGCTATATAGACATCCGTCAGCAGGTCGGATGCTTGAGGTTTTGGGGATTGCTTTGCGAACGCGACGGCGTCCTGGACTTCGTTGCTGACCTCAGCGTCAATTTCGTCGAGTTCTTTGTTCGTAAGTAGATTCTGTTTCGTGACTCTGCCGCGAAACAATACGAGGCAATCCTTCGTTTCTCTCAGCTTCTTGACTTCGTCGGGGCCCCGATAGCTTTGCTGGTCCCCTTCGAAGTGCCCAAAGTACCGATTTACTTTCACCTCTATCAACGAAGGACCCCCGCCCGAACGCGCGCGCTGAATCGATTCGCCGGCCGCCTCGTAAACGGCAAAAAAGTCATGTCCATCGACAATCGCCGCCGGCATTCCAAATGCCGCGCCGCGATCGGCAATATTGCCGGTGGCGACCGCCCATCGTGAAGAGGTGGACTCTGCGTATCCGTTATTTTCTGCGACGAAAATAGCGGGCAGTTGCAAGACCGAAGCAAGATTCAGCGATTCCAGAATGGTGCCTTGATTCGAGCCGCCATCACCAAAAAAACAAATCGCGACGTGGTCGGTCTTTTTGATTTTTGCGGCTAGAGCAGCGCCGCAGATCAAAGGACCGCCGCCACCGACGATCCCGTTGGCGCCCATCATGCCAAGGGCCAGATCCGCAACGTGCATCGAGCCTCCCTTGCCTCCGCAAATGCCCGATTTCTTGCCGTATATTTCAGCCATCATGCTCCGGAGAGCCATTCCTTTGGCAATACAATGGCCGTGGCCTCGATGAGTGCTTGCAACATAGTCTTCTTTTCGAAGGTGCAAGCATACCCCGGTTGCCGACGCTTCTTCACCTGCGTAGAGATGAACGAATCCTGGGATCTCGCCCGTGGCGAACTCGACATGGACCCGTTCTTCGAACTCGCGGATCCGCCGCATCATACGGTATGCCCGTAGAAGCAATTCCTTGTTAATTTCAGTAGTCATCCTGTTGTTCTCTTTTTATTGGTGAGGGTGCGAGAAATTCGCGAAGCCAACAATCCGCGGCCGGCTGCCAGTTCGAGAGTCCTGCGCACATCGACAGTAAGGGGTCCATCCATATCGAGCGATAGGCTGGCTTTGTCTGCGGCCGTAAATTCGAATTCGCGTTCGCCGTCCAATGCGATCGTCCCATAGTCTGCCTCGATCGCGATCTGCTGGCCCAACGGAAGGGGACGAACCGAGCCGATCGGCATATTCCGGATCAAGCCCGGTGCAATTGGTGCAGATACCCAGAAGACCGGATTCTTATGATTAAACCAGACCGAGCATCCCTCGGCGGCATCCCGGCTGGTAGGACGGAGAAGTCCCGCGATGGATGACAAGCCGATTGAGTCGCACTCGGCGAACGTCACAAATATTTCGGATAGGTCGTCCGGATTCCAAACGGCTCTGGATCCAATGTATCTGTTCCGGCAGATGGCGACTTCGACCAGTGCGACGTCATGACGATCGGCAAAGTGAACATTCAAACGTTTATTGCGCCGACAGATTTCAGAAAGTCCGAACTCTCCGGTTGCGCATAGCCCTGCTGCAAGCCCGGCAATCGTGGCTTCGCGCAGATCGGGAAATGTATTATTGGTTCCGGTCGAGAGCGTTACCAGAGGGGTGGCGCCGCATTCAGAAGCCACAACGCGATGTGTTCCGTCGCCTCCCAAAACAACAATGATCCGGACTCCGGCAGTTAGCATAGCTCGCACAGCAATACGCGTATCGTCTGCGGTATGTTCAATTTGTTGATCTAGGAACTGAACTTCCGGCCAAGGTTCGCTGGCTGTCGCCGCCTGGGACAGAGTTGCACGCAGTACGCCTGCTGCGATTCCGCTTTTATCCGGCATCATCAGAGCTCCCTCAACGCCAAACGATCCCAGGGCTGCAAGGACCCGGACGACCATGCTGACCTTCTCTGAAGTCGGAAATACTGAAGCGCATGAGACCAGGCGACGGACGTCGCAGCCCGATTCAGGATTGGCTATGATACCGACAAGAAGTTTTTGGCCATTCACCATTCTTGGGGGGATTGAGAAATTGAATAGGAATATGAGCGAATAAAATTGAAGTTACCAGTGGAAGCTCATGCCACCCGTTGCACCGGCTCCACCGTTGGCGCCGCTGGCGGTGCCAAAGATTACAGGATCCTGGTATCCGTCTCAGCAACCGCACGCCTTACCCGGTGACGATGGGTCGGAGGGACAACCCACGTCGCATTCCTCCTTTTGCGCAAGGCGCGTACCGCGGCTGAGCTCCATCGGCGATCGTGTTCAGTAGCGTATCCAAGCCTACTCGCGCTGACGCACGCCGCTCTGATCGGCCACGGTTATCGCGCGCACCAGCCGAGTGAGTTCCACCGCATGGTCGAAACATCGGGAAACATGATCGTACCCCATGCAGCAAGCTCACGGACCGGGCCGAGAACGAACCGGGCGAGATCGATGTTGTGACCGCCCGTGATCGTGGTCATAGTTGCTCCATTGGCCGGGTCCATGAGATAGGCAAGGTACGCCGGGACTCGTGGGCCGCCATGGGTGTTCGGCACATAAATCGACGCCGTCAGTGGCCGCCCAATGGCACCTGTGCTAAGCATCTCTCGCGCCCGCTGAGCGGCTAGCGCCATGCGGCCTTGGAGACCGATACAGGTTCGCACGCCGGCAGTTCGTGCCGCCTCGGCCGTTTTCTCCGCCTCTCCGATGTCGCGCCCCAATGGCCATTCGCACATCACATGCTTACCGGCTTCCAATGCGGTCGAGTGCGTGACGCTTAGGCAAGTTGGGAGTAATCCATGCGTTGCAGATCGGCGATCAGCCCCGGCCCCGTCGGATTCCAGCCCAGATTCTTCCGCGTCTTTTCGCTGGAGGCCATAAGGTCAGCGCTAGCGAACATAGTCAGCCATCCAAAA
>DASZGG010000344.1:0-5639 GCA_035939025.1 Chthoniobacterales bacterium
AGAATGGTGCGATGCATATACTGGTAGAAGTCCAACATCTGACGAAGATATATGGCAACTTCAGGGTGGTCGATGATGTGTCGTTTTTCGTTCGAACTGGCGAAATCGTTGGTCTTCTCGGTCCCAGTGGTGCGGGCAAAACAACGACTCTTCACATGATGCTTGGCCTGATTTCACCGAGCGCAGGCAGTGTCAGGATTTTCGGGAAGCGCTTTGAGGAGAACCGTGCAGAGATTTTGGAAAAGGTCAGCTTCACAGCGCCGTATGTCCAGTTCCCTATTCGGCTCACGGTGTTCGAAAATTTGATGGTCTTCGCCCGGCTCTATAACATCCGTGAGCCTTCATCGAAGATCCTGGAACTCCTCCGGATGTTCGCAATAGAGGATCTGAAGGGCAAACCAGTCTCGCGCTTGTCCTCGGGCGAAAATACCAGGGTCGGTCTCTGTAAAGCGTTACTGAATGACCCGCAATTGCTGCTGATGGACGAACCGACTGCGTACCTCGATCCACAATTATCGATCCAGGTGAAAAAAATTCTTCTCAATATGCAGCAGAGGTGTGGCATTACGATTCTTTACACCTCGCACAACATGGCGGAGGTAGAGGAGATGTGTGACCGGATCATCTTTCTTAACCGAGGCCGTGTCCTCGCAACCGGTACGCCAGTTGAAGTAACAAAGACAATCCTCAAAGAGAATCGCTCTGAACCGGCGCTCAGGGAGGTTTTCCTCCACGTGGCGAGGAGGCAGTCAAATGAAGCTGCATAGGATCGCGGCCGTCATCCTGCGACACACCTGCGAAGCCCGGCACAATTTGAATCGTATTGCCGAGATGGTGTACTGGCCGGTGCAGAACATAGTCGTGTGGGGGTTTTTCACGATTTATCTCGCCCGCGACAACCACCTGCGGCCGGGAGCAGTCAGCTTTCTTCTCGGTGCAGCCATCCTGTGGGGAATGTTCTATGCCTTCCAGCGCGACCTGGCAACGGGCTTCCTGGAAGAACTCTGGTCGCGAAACCTCGTCAATTTGTTCTCTACCCCGCTGAGCATCTCGGAGTATTTGACCGGACTGATCATCGTGAATCTCCTAAAGGCGATGATCGGCATGCTGGCAGCGGCCCTGACCGCCTGGGTTTGCTATGCCTACGATTTCTTTCCGAAATTTGTGGAATTCATTCCCTTCATGTTGAATCTGGCGCTCTTCGCTCTTGCTATCGGCGTAATTATTATCGGCCTGATTGTTAGATATACCACCAGAGTTCAGACTCTTGCATGGAGCTTTGCGGGGTTACTGATGCCCTTCTCGTGCGTATTCTATCCATTGAGCTCGCTGCCAAGATATTTGCATCCGATCGCTTGGGCCCTGCCGACCACTCACGCCTTCGAAGGGATGAGACAGGCTATCGCTGGAGGAGGATTTTCGATGCTGCACTTCGGATGGGGAATTGCGCTCGACGGGGTCTATTTTATGTTCGCAATCCCGATCTTTCAGAAAATGTTTGAGTCTGCCCGGTCGCGCGGGCTGCTGGTAAAATTGGAGTAGCGGGAAGTTGAATTATGTTTCAGCAGGTCAGCTCTTCGATCTGGGGCTTCACAACCTATGTGATTTTGGCTTCTCTGGCAGGCACCTTGCTTGAGGTCTTGATTCCTGGAGAAAAACAATCCGTTCAGTCACGTCTGAGAGCAATTCCAATCTGGATCGTTTATATCCTTGTTGGGGTTAGTTCCGGAGCGCTCCTCCAATTTCTCCTCGCATCGTTGCATATCCGGCCAATGGTTTCGCTGGACCTGAGGAGCGCAACTGCTTCCAAGGATTTTATGGTGATCGTCCTAGCCTACACGATATTCCCTGCCCTCGGTTTCTTTCTCTATGATTTCTTCTACTACTGGTTTCACCGGCTTCAACATGCCTGCCGTCCGCTTTGGCGCGTGCATGCGGTCCATCATTCCATAGAGGAGTTAAACGCCTTTAACGACTATCATCATTGGCTTGAAAATATGTTGCGTGTACCTCTAATTCTGCTTCCGATGTCGCTCATCATTTCCGTGCGTGCTCCCGAGATTATCATTTACACGATGATTCTGCGGTTCATGGGGCAGATGACTCATGCCAATTCAAAGATCAGTTATGGTCTATTCAGATACGTTCTTTCTGAACCGAAGTTTCATCGGATTCATCATTCAGTCGACGAACGCCATTGGGGCAAGAATTTCGCCTTCATGTTTCCTTTCTGGGACGTGATTTTCGGTACAGCCTATTTTCCAAAGCCCGACGAATATCCGCCGACAGGGCTTTCGAACCAGAAAGAGCCACGATCTATCGTTGAGTACATCGCAGCTCCTTTCAGGCACACCAAATAAGAGGCTGACGAATCGTCGTAAGCGAAGGCTCCAGCCTTTGCCTGCGTGGCCTGCCAGGATGCAAAGGCTGGAGCCTTCGCTTACAGGGATTTGCAGGCTACGTTATGAAATAGCTCAGGTTCTCCAGTTCGATCGCGAGATTAACGTTGTTGACAACGACGTTGCTTGGAACCTGCAGAATCGACGGCGAGAAGTTCAGGATCGCTTGGATGCCCGCATCGACAAGTTCGTTAGTTACAGCCTGCGCATTGGTTCCAGGAACGGTCAGGATTGCCAGCTTCACGCTGTGCTCTGAGATAAATCCCTTTAAGTGATTCATGGGCAGCATCGGAATTTTCGGACTTCCACTTTTGGCGCGATCAGGCCGGATATCAAACGCCGCAACAATCTCGAAACCCTCTTTGGCAAAACCATCGTAGTGGATTAAAGCGGATCCCAGGTTGCCGGCGCCAACGAGAATGACCGGTTGAAAGCGCGCGGTGCGAAGCACGCTCGCCAGCTGCGTGACAAGAGACTCGACCTTATATCCAAGCCCTCTTGTACCAAACTGGCCAAAATACGTAAGATCTTTCCGAAGCTGGGTTGGCTTAACGCCAGCGGCCTTCGCCAGCGCCGCCGACGAAACCGTCTCAATCCGATTCTGGTGGAGTCGTTCAACAATCCTGAAATAGAGGGAGAGCCTATAGACGGTTTTTTGGGGGATGACAAACTTCGCCACAGGTGAAAATATCGAATTGTTGGAACAGCGTCAACGAGCGCTCCCGCGAACGGTACCGTCCCGGTCCAACTGATTCGTACTTTCGGCCGGAGCCGCCTTCTTGAAAAAGCGGGAAGGCACCCATCCCAGGTTCTCTATCTCGATTTTCGCGCCCTCGATGAAATTTTCGGGTCCATGCTCTATAATAATGATCCAGCAAAACGTAGCGATCACGAAAAAGCCAAACCAGAGCAGCAAACGGAAATAACGCACGGGGCGAGAATAGTTTTGAGTTTTGAGTTTTGGGTTTCGGGTTTTGCGTCTTGAATGTACGCGGACGCTCGATTACTCAAAACCCAAAACTCAAAACCCAAAACCCAAAACGCAAAACTTTTAAGTCCTGGCCGCGTCGCGGACAGGACACTACATTATCAGCGTGAGTTACCAAGTCTTCGCCCGAAAATATCGGCCCCAGGTATTCGACGACGTTCTCGGCCAGGATCACGTCGTTCAAACGTTGAAAAATGCAATTCAGCAAAAGCGTATTGCTCACGCCTACCTTTTTGTCGGCCCGCGCGGAACTGGTAAAACTTCGACTGCCCGGATCTTGGCCAAGTCTCTGAACTGCATTCATGGTCCGACCGTCAATCCGTGTGGAGTCTGCGACTCTTGTCGAGAGATTTCCCAGAGTATCAGCCTCGACGTGCTCGAAATCGACGGTGCGAGCAACAACAGCGTCGACCAAATTCGGGAGCTTCGAGATAATGTCCGCTTTGCACCATCGCGCGGTAATTTTAAAGTCTACATCATCGACGAAGTCCACATGTTGACGCAGCAAGCATTCAACGCGCTGCTGAAAACCTTGGAGGAGCCACCGGCTCACGTGATTTTCATCTTCGCAACGACTGAGCCGCACAAAGTTTTACCAACCATCCTCAGCCGTTGCCAACGGTTCGATCTGCGCCGGATTCCGGCCCTGACGATCGCGAAGCATCTGGCCTACATCGCAGCGAAAGAAGGGGTAGACCTCGCCCCGGATGCTGCCGCGGCTATCGCAGTTGCGGCTGAAGGAGGATTGCGAGATGCAGAATCGATGCTCGATCAGCTGGTGGCATTTTGTGGAAATACGGTCGGCGAGAAAGAAGTGCTTGAGGTTTTTGGTCTCACCTCCGAACGTATTGTCGCGGATCTGACGCGTGCGATCCTCAGCCAGAAAGCTGCAGTGGCGCTCGCGATTGTTCATCAGCAGGCGGAAGCAGGCAAAGATTTGACTAAACTTCTCGGCGACCTGCTGGCTTTCTTTCGAAATCTTTTGATCTTTAAGATTGATCCACAAAGTTTGCGGGAAGAAATCAGCGACCAGGCGCGTGCTTCGCTCGAGGAATTGGTTGCGGTGGTCGAGACACAGCGACTTCTCCGCTTGATCGAAGAGATTTCGGAGGTGGAAGCTACGATAAAGTGGGCTTCGAACAAGAAGCTTCACCTTGAAATTGCTCTGATCCGAGCGATCCACACGCTCAGCGAGGTCAGCCTGGAAAACGTGGTTGACGCCCTGGAAAATCTGGTTGGAGTTTCGCACTCACACGCGGGCGCAGAGACGAAGTCTCCTCCTGCCCAAGAGGAAACCGCCATAAAAGAATCGACCAAGAGCGGGGTGGCTCCAAAACGGATAGCCGAAGCGGCTCCGTCCACTAAATCAGAAGCGAGTGAGATTCTTCAGGAAGAGCGGTCCGTTCAAACAAGCGAAATACTCACTGAGTCGAGCGCGTCGATGGAATCAGTGTGGGAGCGAGTTGTGCAGGAAGTGCGTAATCGCAGGCCTTTGATCGTATCGTGGATCGAGTCGGCCACTCCGCTCTCCCTTGAGAATGGGACGCTGAAACTCGGATTTCCGAAGAATCTCTCTCTCGCGGTCGAGTCATTGTCTCGGCCAAACAACCAAAAGCTCCTGGAAGAGGTGGTCGGCCAATTACTAGGTGGCTCATGTAGACTCGAGTTCGAATTGCGCGAAGACCTCTCTGCTGCCGAGATTAAACCGGTGCAGTCGCAGCCGATGGATCCGATGGAAGACTTTAAGAAAGATCCAATGATTCAAAAAGCTCTGGAAATATTCAAAGCGGAGATCCACTCTGGTCGTTAGACGATGAACATCCAGAAGATGATGAAGCAGGCTGCGAAGATGCAGGAACAAGTGAGTGCTGCGCTCGCGGAGAAAACCGTTGAGGTAAGTGTCGGCGGCGAGAAGGTTACCGTCGTCGCAAACGGCCTCGGCGATATAGTTTCGATCAAGATTGCCAAGGAAGTCGTCGATCCGGCAGACACCGAACTGCTCGAGGATCTTATCCTGAGCGGAGTAAAACAAGCGATCGAAAAGGGCAAAAGCTTGGCGCAAAGCGAGATGGGCCGCCTGACTGCCGGGCTCGGATTACCGCCTGGGATGCTGTAGACAGTTTTCGCTTGAATCGACCGAGGTCGCGACTAGTGTCTTTGCCCACCACACTCCTGAGTAGCTCAGTGGTAGAGCGGTCGGCTGTTAACCGATTGGTCGTAGGTTCGAATCCTACCTCAGGAGCCATTTTTTT
>DASZGG010000345.1:0-7858 GCA_035939025.1 Chthoniobacterales bacterium
GTTGCCATCAATCGCTTATCGTCCGCCAGTTCTTTCACGGCGCGACTGATCGGTTTGTCAGAGATCGCCACCTCGGTACCCACTGTGATCCAATTAAAGACTTCAACGACGTCGCTCGAACGCATGCGGATACAGCCATAACTGGCTTTCGTGCCTAAAGTATCTTCCTGAGGCGTTCCATGGATGTAAATACATCGATGAAAAGCATTCTTGTTTGCGTAGTCCAGACCGCGCAACCAAATGATGCGACTAACGATCGGATCCCGTCCAGGTGCGTTCACCGAAAGTACCTCCCCGGTGTAGCGTCGACCTTGAAAAACTCCACCAACCGGCGCGGTAGCGCCAATCTTCGTTGCGACAGCCAGCCGCCCTGTCGGAGTGCACCAGCTCCCCAGAGCATCCCCTTCCCCGTACCGTGAAGTCGAGATTTTGTATGTCCGGTACACCTTGTCGTTGACCACGACAGCCAGCTTCTGTTCAAGAATGCTAACGACGAGTTTCGTCTCGAGAACCGGCGCCGGCGTCGGCGCAGGCGAAGCGGCAACCACCGGACCCTGATTTTGCGGCGGCGCTGCTGCAGCCGACGGAGATGGTGCGGGAGAGGGATTCTGAGCGCGGCTGAATACCGCGAAGTTGGCAACTAATAGCGCAATTGCAAAAATCTTTTCCATCCTGGTTAAGGCACTCAAATGTCCTGTCAATTCCACTGGGGCCGCATCATACGCTGCCAGATCGAGCTGCACGCTACGTATGCGAAACCAATTTGAAACAACATTAGAAAGGGTACTGACAGAAATTCGTGGTTTTGAAAAGCATGAAATACGAAGTATGTAAAGTACACTGCAAAAGTAAACTCGATCAAAGGGGTCACTGTCCGTACCGCCGAATACCGACTGCTTTCCCACCGTTGCTTGGTTTTCTCTATACCGTACTTTGGCGTCCGGCAGAAGTCTGATCTCCGATTGAAGATTGCTTCCAGAACAGCTCGCGCATTATTGATCGACAGACCAATGCCGAGCGCCAGCACAAAGGGGAAAAACCAAATGTCCCGCTTCCAATCCTTGGGGTAAAGCTCCCTCTGAGCGCAAAGGAAAAAGACTGCAGCCGATGCCGTGGTCGCCACAAAGATCGGGAGGTCAATCCACAGCACTCGGACGGCACCGCCCGCCGCCGCGGAACCCAGGCCGCTGGACGATGGCTGCAGCACCACGCAGAGAAATACCATTAAAAGGTAGGCGAAATTTGCTGTAAGGTGAGCCGTCGCTTCGATCTTAATAAACAAAGGCAGCTTGCTGCGCCAGATTCGCGGCAACACCTTTTTGCATGTCTGAATGGAACCCTTTGTCCAGCGGTGTTGTTGCGATTTAAAGCCGTCGATGTCGACCGGCAGCTCCGCTGGTGTGACAATATCAACCAAAAACACGAACTTCCATCCTCGCAACTGCGCGCGATAACTCAAATCCAGGTCTTCGGTCAGCGTATCATGCTGCCAACCGCCCGCTTCGCGAATGCAGCTTTTCCGCCATAAACCTGCCGTGCCGTTAAAATTGAAGAACCGACCCGTGCGGCTCCTCGCAGTTTGCTCCAAGACCAGATGACCATCGAGCAGGATTGCTTCGGCGCGCGTCAGCCAGGAATAGGCACGGTTGATGTGGCCCCATCTGGTCTGAATCATTCCCACCTTCGGGTCGCTAAAGTAGTGGATGCTTTCCCTTAGAATGTTCGGCGGCGCAACAAAGTCGGCATCCAGAATAAAGAAAAATTCGCCCTTCGCTTTCTGAAATCCGTAGTCCAAGGCCCCGGCCTTAAACCCAAAGCGATCCACTCTTCGGAGGACAACCGCGTCGAAGCCGCGCGCCCGCAGCTTCGCAACCGCATGGTCCGCCATCCCCTTCGTTTCGTCGGTTGAGTCGTCCAAGACCTGAATTTCTAATTTATCCGCAGGATAATCGATCTCGCCGATCGATTTCAGCAGGCGCTCAATGACGTGCATTTCGTTGTAGATCGGGAGCTGAACCGTGACCATCGGCAAATCAGCGAATCTCGAACCGGCTGCCGGCTGGCAGCGACGATTTCGGAAGTACAGATAGATGATTGAGTATCGGTGAATACCATACGCCGAAAGTCCGAGAACCACGATTAAATAACAAAGAGTCCAAAGTAGTTTCCCGACTTCTCCGTGCATATTAGTGAGTGATTTTCAGAGGGTTAAGGCCCGAAAATCCCGGCGTCATGATGCCCAATTGACTCTTACGGTCAAGCGGAAATCCTTGACAGAACAACTCTGGCAAGTCCCCGATAACGACTATATCTTTCAACCGAGCACGGATGATTACCGGACTGTTGCGCCTCTTTTACGTTAAGCTCCTTGTCGTTTTGCCCTTGGCTTTGGCCGGGATGAGCAAAGCCGAGGAAAATTCCGACCTCTCCGAGGATTCTCATTTCCGGGAAGAACTGGGCATCAACGAATACACCACTCCCTCAATCGGAAAATTGTTTGATACCTTGGATTCACTCAAGCCTATTCCCGCCAGAGAGCTATCCCGTCCTCCTCGAGCGCTCCGTCTTGACAATCGCGTAAGATTCGCTCTCAGTTTTGGCATCCTCATCGGTGACGGATTCCTCGCCGTCGTGGGCGAAGACGCCAAAGTAATTCCATCTCTTGGCCGCGAACTGCTTCGGCGTGCAAAAGGGCTTGGTGTGCAACAACCCGTAAACCGGCATAGCAAGCAGCTATTGGATCTGGCTAAGCAGTCCGACTGGAATGGCCTCCGCAAAGAACTCATCGTCACCCAAAAGGACGTCGAAACAGCTATGTTGGAGTTGCGGGACGAGGAGATGGCCCATTTGCTCAGCCTCGGCGGATGGATCCGCGGACTGGAAATAGGGGCGGCAAGTGTCGCGACAGACTTTTCGCCGGAAAGAGCTTCCAACCTGCGCCGATTGAATCTGCTCGACTATTATCTCCAGAGACTGGCCACGTTTTCTCCTTCTCTAAAGTCCACCCCGCTGATCTCTAAGATCACCTCAGACCTAAACGACGTGCGCCAGAAACTCGCCGCGGATCAACCGCTCTCCCAGGCCGACGTTTCCGCCATCCAGAATATCGCCCACAACCTGGTCACGCTGATCGAGGAAGATGCCTCTACCGCCTCAGTTAGGTGAGCGCGTGAGGGTGTGAGCGCGTGAGAGTGAGAGGTAAGAAGTGAGAGGTGAGAGGTTAAAGGTGAGAAGCCAACACCTGCCTCGCATTCGGCGCCGCACGCGGGACGCGCTCCTGCGCGGTCCGGGTATGCGCGTGCAGCAGCAGGCCGAGGACGGGGACGATTGGGGGACAGGTTCTTTAATCGTCCTCGAACTCGTCCTCGGATTCTCCTAGGTCGGAGCGAAATATCGGGTCTCGTTTTTGCTTTTCAGCCAGAATTGAAAATATACAACATTTTCTTCTTGTGTTTTCAAATTAGACTATTACTATTAATAATATTGTTATGAACGGTTCTGATATTTCGCAATGAGCCGCCGCTCACAACCTTCTGCTCCGCGTCCGGAGATGGTGAATGCCGTAGCCGAGATGCTCCAAAACCTGGAGCAAATCTCCCCTGATCCTTCCATCATCGGCCGTTGTCCTGAACTTCCGGGGGTCGTGCTGGATAAAGTGTTGGCGACCTGTTTGGATCGAGATGGCGACGAATACGCCAAAGTCAATCGCGATTACGAAGCCTTGAGAGTCGATTACTATAAAGCGCTCGTCGCACATCCGGTCGGCAGAGTCCTCGCCTTGCTTGCAGTAGGTCCGGACGGAGTTGAAATGATGGAAATGGGCCTAGCGCCGGCCTTCGTCCGCGAAGTGCGCTACGGGCAGGGCACGCCAAGCCGCGGAAAGCGCGATTCCTACAATTGTCACCATATCGTTCCAAAAAGCGTCCGGCCCGAATCCAACGCGATTTCCGTTAACCATCCAACGAATTTTGTGGTTGCCAAAACCACCCGGCGCGGTCGCGATCAATCGGAAAATCCGCACCACTTCTGGCACAGCTTGTTCCTTCATCCCCAGACCCATAACGCGCCGGCTGAGCCCATACCGGTTTATGTCGTCCGCCCTTTGTTCCCTTTCTATCCACCGATCACTCAGGGGTTCCACACGGCCGAAGAACTCCGAAAAAAGCTGGTTTCTCTCGGAGCGCCGCCCCTACCCGAGATTTGGGAACAGCGAATTCTGGAGTTCTCTAAAGCGTCAAAACACAAGCCCTACGTTGTTCCGAAAGAATTTCACGAGATAACCCAGATGTTTGGCGATTTATATAAAACCCAGAACAAAGATCCCGCAGTTAACCAGCAACTCCGCTCCAGCCTTGCCGAGAAAAGTGCAAAATTGGTCGCCGAATTTTTGCCGGCCGGTGCTTATGTCGACGGTAAGCCGCTGCCGGCCGATCATAAACCAAAAAGATCTATCCCCGTGATCGAGACAAGCCAAAAGCCTGACCCGGTTGTTCAACCAATCTCAACCCCTCGAAAATCACGTTCGACCAAACGCCACCTTCAAAAGCCCACCATTCAACCACAACCAACCCACCAGAAGGTTTAGATCAATGGCCCTGAAAACTTGTTATCTGCAGGAATTGAGTGATTTCTTTGTTTGTGACCTCAAAAGGTCCCAGTACTACCGAGAACTCCCAGAGCATGAGCGGCAAGATCTCGACGATCAAATCGAGGAAGAGACATCGCAGGGGCTCTATCCCTTGCTCCCAGGCAGCGATGAGGAGGCGCTCGAAAGGCTTTCCGAGGCTCTAAAAAAGGAACTCAGTATCCCGCTGCCTTCGTCCTTTGCGGACATCCTCCGTCAAGTTGACGGCTTTGTAGAAAACGGCGTCTCGCTCTATGGCGTCGACGCTGAGTTCCGCGACGACCAGTTCGATAGCGGACCCGGGCTTTTAGCAGAGAACCTCGTCAAATGGTCCAGCTTCGCCGAGATGATACAAAAATATCTCTTCTTTGGAGATTCTGATCTCTGGTTCTTCGCTCTCGAACTGAACAGCGGGCGCGCAGTGGCTCTACAGAGGTCGACACTTAAGCCGAAACATTATTTTTCGGCTGTAGAGGAAATGGTCAATGACATGATGCGGCAGGCATTGGGCTATTTCGGCGACGAACCCGACGATGCCGAGGATGAAACGGACAGTAATTCCGCTGGCTTCTATTTTTCTCGCAGCTAGCCCGCCACAAGCGTGTGGAGGCATATGGTGTGCGAGATTTGCGGGCTAGTCCATCGTAACAAAACTGGCGAAGAGTCGCCCCTGATTATCTTATGAAATCATTTGACGAGCTTTTAAAAGGTCCGGAATTCGTTAAATCCGATCATTTGGCTGGGCCGATCTTGTGTTCGGCTCCGCTTTTAGGCATAGATATCTGGCAAGAGGCACTCGATCGTTACGATCCTCTCCCTGAGGCAGAGGGCCAATCTAGTCTCCCCCTGGAGCAGCAGCAGTACCTCAGCGATCTCAGAGTCGACCTGTACCTGAACGACACGCTCGCGCGCGAATTTGAGCTTCTCGCCGTTTGGATACGGGAAAACCCAAAGCATCCGGCAACAGCCCAAGTCGAATCCTTTTTGAAACGCCGGGAACAATTCGGTGAGCGATCGCTGATCGAGCAGCAGGAGCGGCTCTTCCTCTGGGCCCAAGAAAACGAGCCAGACGAAATCGCCGCTTCGATTCTCGGTTGGCGCTTACTCTGCCAAGACACGGCCGAGTTGCTGCTCGATTGGGCTTTGCGACAGCCTCAGGACCCGCGCGGACAACACATCCGCCTCTGGCAGGAGTCACCAGGATTTTACCCGCAGAATCGGCTAAGAATCTGGGCCATCCGCTTCCTCGAAGATGCGCGTGCACCACAAATCCTCGTCTGGGAGGCAGCGATGTATCACGAAATTTTCGAAACACACCCGGAGCTTGTGATCGTCACCCGATAGCATTTTATGGAGAACCCGTTTGAAAGACCGCCGATCAACGTAAGTGCGGCATTGACAGGTGGCCAGATCCCAAATTGGAAAAAGGATTATCTTGCCACTGTCCCTGCCGGGCCACACGAAAACCAGCGATTGCTCAATAGCCTTCGCACTGGAGAGGATCCTACAATCCGGGATGGGGTGAATCTTGCCTTGAGCCGCTTGTTTGATTCGGAAGCTCCCAAAGATTTGCATGGCCGGACAGCTTTCCTGGTCCATGACGGGACCGGAACCGGTAAGTCCTTCCAAGCCATCCTTGCCGCAAAAGCGATCGCACTCGAAACAGGAGAACCGGCACTCGTCACAACGAGAGCCGATCTGATACCGGCACTGAAACGCGATCTGGACCGGCTGGGCTTGGATGATGCTGGCATCGTTTTCGTAGCAACCGAGCAGCTCGGCGCCTTTGTCAAAGATGCGAAGAAAGAGAGGCGCACGTTTTCAGTCGCCATCATTGACGAAGCACAGGATTGCCGGTTCCCGGAAGTTCGCAATTTTCTGGATAGGGTTCCAGCGCGCAGGCAACTCTTTTTTAGTGCGGCGCCATTTCACAACATATCAGAATTCTGTTACTTCGTCTCGAAACTTAACGGAAAGCAAACCCATCAGGTCAAGAGCGAGATCAATTCAGCGACCGATCTCCGTGTGGAGATCGCAGATCAGCTCAGACAAATCACTGCGGCCGGCGGAATGGTTCACCGTGAATTTCCATTGTTCGGAAATGTTCATCCAGCCGAGCTCTTGCCGGTGAGTGCCGAAACTCACACCGCGGAAACACATTTAATTGAGGGTTATGGCCGGTTGATCGACAGGTGCGATCTTCGTCAGCACCGAAAGCTGAAGGAAGATTTAGACATTGAGTTAAACACGGCCTCCGATGCAAGCAAGGTCAATTCCGTCCTGCAACAGACCCTCGACCTGCTTTCGCAAAACAAAAAAGTGATTGTGACCGGCGACGACCTGCCAGTAGCCTCCCGAATTTTGAAGGAACAGGACGGCTTGCCTAAAGAGACGGCAGGGTTCCTTTCGGGTCTGCGTCAGGCCCTGTCGGATCAAGGTGTCGAATGTTCGTTCATCCAGACGTTTCCGCAGAATAGCGATGCCATACCTAGTCTCTCCAAAGAGCGAACCGCTATCGCGGCAAGAAATTTCGAGGAAATGGCTAGGTTTGTCGATGGCGCTTATCGAAAGAACGAAACGGGTCAACGATTTGAAGTCCGGGACTGGCGTAACCAGCCGGTCTATGCACCGAGCCAGACCAAAATAATTCTCCTTCCATACCAGCAAGCTGCAGGTTGGCCCGAACTGAATCAGCGTTTTGCGCAAGCACCCGGGATTTCCATGATCTTGACGCCGACGGCGAGCGCGGACCAGTTCATCCAGGCGGTTGGCCGAGGGAGCCGTCGCAACAGTCAGGGCCTGACCGAGTACCATCTTGTCGCCAACGGCAGCCACGCTGATCGCCATCGGCTGAGTCAACTTTTGAAGGGCCTTCAGTTCATCGCCGCCACTGGATCGCCGGCTGTCACCCCGTTTCTGAAACTCACTGCCGAATGCTTAGATATCGCGCTCGCGCAACGCGCTGCACACGACCAGCGCCTGATTCGAGTCCAGAAAGTTCAGCAGACCAGGAGCGCAAGAAAATTCGATGCCAACCGATGCCCAATACCACCGTCTTCTTCCGGCGTTCGGCCATAAGGCACTGTGTCGGCGTCTGGGCGTATTTGCTCGCAACGCTCAGGGAAAACGCGCCATCGCGCAGCATGGCGTCGCCAAACCCGCTGAACCCGCCAAACCCGCTGAACCCGCTGAACCCGCTGAACCCGCTGAACCCGCTGAACCCGCTGTAGCATA
>DASZGG010000346.1:0-3191 GCA_035939025.1 Chthoniobacterales bacterium
CCGCGTGTTCGGTCCGGTAATCGCTGGCTTTTTGCTGACCGGCGATCACCTGCGGCCAAATGCCCAATACGGCAACACACCGTTTCTGGTCGGTGGGGTCATCATCGCCCTTGCGTTCGGTTTAGCGACGACTTTGCGCGGGTCGGAGCCTGTAACCCCTGAGATGCCTTCACCTGTTGCAGCGGATAAAAAGTAGGCGCGCTGCCTTATCGGCAAAAGAAAGACTCACACAAAGGGCACGGAGGTCACAAAGGTTTTAGCATAAATTCAGAATCTGCGGTTTACCTCTTATCTTCGGTTTTTGGGTTTAAATAGCGAGGAAGCGCGTCCTAACCCCGTTCAGTCAGCCAATGTGCCAGGTCTTTTGCCCAGTAGGTAATGAGCATATCGGCGCCTGCCCTACGAAATCCGGTCATCATCTCGATGACGGCCCGTTTTTCGTCCAGCCAACCCATCTTAACTGCGGATTTAACCATCGCATATTCACCGCTCACGCTATAGACCGCTGTGGGTAATTCGAAGCGCTCCTTCACGCGCCAAAGTACATCCAGATATGGCAGCCCCGGTTTCACAATAAGTAGTTCCGCCCCTTCTTCTACGTCCAGAGCAACTTCGCGCAGCGCCTCCAACGCATTCGCCGGATCCATCTGATAGGTGCGGCGGTCGCCAAACTGAGGGGCACTCTCGGCGGCTTCCCTGAACGGGCCATAAAACGCAGAAGAAAATTTTGCGGCATAACTCATTACCGGGACGTTCGTGAATCCGTGGCTATCGAGTCCGGAGCGAATAGCGCCTATCCGGCCGTCCATCATGTCGCTCGGAGCGACAATGTCTGCACCCGCACCTGCGTGGCTGACCGCCGTCTTCACCAGAAGCTCAACAGATTCGTCGTTCAGCACATGATAATGTCCCCCTTCTGCGGCGACGACACCGCAATGGCCGTGAGACATGTATTCACAAAGGCAGACGTCTGTGATCACGATCAGATCCGGCGCGGCCTCCTTGATCGCACAGATTGCCCGTTGAACGATTCCATTCTCAGCGTAAGCCTGGGACGCATGCTCGTCTTTCTGCTCAGGAATTCCAAACAGTAATACGGCGGAAATTCCCAGCTCAGCAATCGATTTAGCTTCAGCATTCAGCGCGCTCACAGAGAGTTGAGCAATGCCTGGCATACTCGTAATATCGCATCGGTCCGAAACCTTTTCGGAAACAAAGACAGGATAGATTAGCTGGTGAACGTCCAGACGAGTTTCCTGAACCATTCGTCTCATTGTGTCGGTCGAACGGAGCCGGCGCGGCCGATGGGTAAGGTGAAGCATCTCTAATGTTAGCGGAGGACACGCTGTAGCGGCAACTGCGATCGGTACAGTGGCTGGTGGCTAGGGGCTGGGGGAGCGTAATCGTCTGTGAAATCTGTGCAATCCGCGGGCTAGCTCTTATTTTCGGCTTAATCTTTTCCCGGCAGTGCACCCGGGTTATAGTCTAAGGCCACCACGGGGCTCCCGGCTTCGCCATGCGAAAATTTCTTCTGGTCAATCTGAATAATACTTCGACCAAGCTGGCCTTGGCGGACGAAGAAAAGTTACTCGCTAGAAAGGTGATTCGCACGGAGACTTTGTCGATCCCTCTAGTCAAACGCACGATCGGGCAATGGAGTTTTGACCATGTGCTTGTGGCATCAGTTGTTCCTAAAAAAACCTCAATCTTTCGGAGCCTGTTCCGCGTTCGGATGAAGGAACTAACCCCCGAGCTTGACCTTGGGATCGGAATCGATTTTTCGGATCCACGCGGGATTGGTGCGGACCGGCTAGCCAACGCCGTTGGCGTCGCGACTCGTTACGGTTCTCCCGCGATCGTAGTCGACTTCGGAACTGCAGTTACGTTTGATATCCTTTCCGCCAAGCGAGTGTACGAAGGGGGAGTGATCGCTCCGGGGCTCGGAGTGATGACGGACTACATGTATCAACGCACCGCACTCTTGCCTAAAATCGATCTCGAAGAACCCGTAAGCGTGATCGGCAAAACAACAAAAGACGCAATGCTCGCGGGCGCGATTTATGGCTACCGTGGCTTAGTCCGCCAGATCGTAACCGAAATTGTCGCGAAGTTGGACGGAAAAGTGAGGGTCATTGCTACGGGGAGTTATGCTGATCTGATTTCAGCTAAACTTCCAGAGTTGCAAATCGTCGATTTGGATCTCACTCTCGAAGGATTGCGCATAATCGCGCTAAGGAATTTCAAGTCATGAGCACCCCCACAGCAATCGGCTTTGACATGGGCGCCACGAGCACCAAGACAGGCGTCGTTATCGATGGCGGCATCGTCACAAGAGGCGAGGTCATCGTGACCCGGCAGGACGGAGATACCGGAGCGTTGATCGATGCTTTTATTCAAGAAATTCTCCGTCTGAAAGAGATACACCCCGATGCTGAAGCCGTCGGTTTTGGAGTGCCCGGGATCATTAATCCCGTGGAAGGCGTCGTGGTCAATCTGACCAATGTGAAAGGATGGCACAACATCCCTTTGCGGTCGATTATCATGGAGCGGACCGGTCTCGTTGGCAACCTGGAAAACGACGCAAAGGCGATGGCGTATGCCGAGTGGAAACACGGAGCAGGGCAGTCGGTGCCAAACGTAGTCTGCGTGACGCTCGGTACGGCGGTTGGCGGGGCGATGATCCTAAATGGGCGACTGTACCGCGGGGCAACCTGGGTAGCCGGAGAGATCGGTCAGACGTCGATCGATTATAAAGGCGTCGACTTTGTCTATGGCAATAAAGGGGCTCTGGAGGCTTATGTCGGACACCGCCAGATCTCGGCGCGGGCCAAAGAGATCTATGCGGAGGCCGGGAAAACCTTGTCCGATGAAGACGCGCATCTCGAGAAGTTGACAAAAGCGGCCGACGAAGGGGATGAGCTTGCCGATAGGGTTTGGGCCGACATCGGGCGCAAAATCGGGGTTGGTCTAACCAATGTGATCTGGCTGGTAAATCCTGACCGGATTGTCATTGGCGGCGGTGTCGCCAATGCGGGCGAACGATTATTCGGATATATCCGGCAGACGATCAGGACCCGCTGTGAAAAAACATTCTGGGAGAAACTCGAGGTCGTGCCGGCGACACTCGGTAACGATGCCGGAATCATTGGTGCGGCGACACTAGCTCTCGAATCAGAGTTCCGGCCGCCAAG
>DASZGG010000347.1:0-4445 GCA_035939025.1 Chthoniobacterales bacterium
CGCCCCGCGGAGGCAAGGCTTGAGCCTTCGCTTACGCGAGAGCGTGGCCCCGCAGGAATTCCCAAACAAAAGGTGTTGCCGGCTCTTCGCAGACCACCGCCGGGGTACCGATCTGCTCGATTCGGCCGGCGTTCATAACCACAACTTGGTCTGCTATTTCAAGCGCTTCATCCTGATCGTGCGTGACAAAGAGCGTTGTGATTTTCAGCTGGCGCTGAAGCTGTTTTACCCAGCTTCGGAGTTCTTTGCGTACCATGGCATCCAGTGCGCCGAACGGTTCGTCCAGCAGTAGGATCCGCGGCTCGATCGCTAACGCGCGGGCCAAGGCAATCCGCTGCCGCTGACCGCCCGACAATTGTGCGGGCAGCCGATTTTCGAACCCGGTCAGCTGAACCAGACGAAGGAGCTCGTGTACACGATCCCGAATTTGCGCGGGCCCGAGTCGGCCTTTTCCTCGAAGCACGTCCAAGCCGAACGCGATGTTCTTGTACACCGTCATGTGCCGGAACAAAGCGTAGTTCTGAAAAACAAAACCAACCCGTCTCTTTTGGATTTTCAACTGAGTCGCATCTTGATCGTCGAAAAGCACACTGCCAGAGTCGGGAAAATCCAGACCGGCGATGATGCGCAGCAGAGTCGTCTTACCGGACCCGGACGGTCCCAAAAGCGCCACTAGCTCGCCCCCCTCGACTTTGAGCGATACCTGATCAAGGGCTACGTAGTCGCCAAAGTATCTAACTAGTTGTTTTGCCTCTATCTTCATGTGTAGGCAGCGGGTCCATTCGTTTCATTTTGAGCATGCATGCGCCACTCCACGAGACTCTTAATCACTAAGGTGACTAACGCAAGCAAAGCCAGCAGTGACGCCATGGCGAAAGCCGCGACAAAATTGTACTCGTTATAGAGTATCTCCACGTGAAGTGGTATAGTATTGGTCAATCCTCGGATGTGGCCGGAAACGACCGAGACCGCGCCGAATTCTCCCATCGCTCGGGCGTTGCACAGGATGACTCCGTAGACCAGAGCCCAACGGACATTTGGGAGTGTCACCCGCCAGAATGTCTGCCAGCCGTTTGCGCCCAATGAGAGCGCGGCCTGCTCTTCCTCACTCCCCTGTGCCTGCATTAGGGGAATCAGCTCTCTCGCGACGAATGGAAAGGTGACGAAGATAGTCGCCAACACAATTCCAGGCACCGCAAAAATGATCTTGATGTCATGCTCCTGTAGAAATGGACCCAGCCACCCTTGGGCACCGAATATCAGCACGTAAATCAAACCTGAAACCACCGGCGATACCGCGAACGGAAGGTCGATAAGTGTTACCAGCAGACTCTTTCCTGGAAAATCGAATTTAGCTATAACCCAGGCTGCCGACACGCCAAAAATCAGATTCGCCGGAACCGCGATTGCCGCAACTACAAGTGTGAGGTTGATGGCGGCGATGGACGCAGAATCGTTGAAGGAGGCAAGGTACGCACCGAGGCCTTTTTGCAACGCTTCATAAAACACGGTGAACAACGGAACGAGCACAAAGACTGTAAGAAATGAAACGCCGACGCCAATCAAGGCAGCTCGGATCC
Organism: Chthoniobacterales bacterium; assembly: GCA_035939025.1. Lineage (GTDB taxonomy): Bacteria > Verrucomicrobiota > Verrucomicrobiia > Chthoniobacterales > JAFAMB01 > JAFAMB01. The sequence goes on from DASZGG010000347.1 coordinate 1,581, forward strand.
ACCATGGCTCCCGCACAGCAGGTCGACTCTTTGGAGGTCGGGGACGTGGTTCGATCATTATAGTGGCTAGTGGCTAGTGGCTGGAGGCTAGTGGCTAGGGCTGGAGGGTAGCTGAGAGCTCGGCTATCGGATTCGTCCGGCGTGCGACCAGCGCTGGAGCCCGTTAATGGCGAGCAGGAGCAGGAACGAGATCGTCAACATGACAACCGCAATCGCGGTCGCACCACGATAGTCGTACTGTTCGAGTTTGGTTATGATTAAGAGTGGAACAATCTCGGTCTTCATCGGCATGTTTCCAGCGATGAAAACGACAGAGCCGTACTCGCCCAGGGCCCTGGCGAACGCCAGCGCAAATCCTGTAAGCAGCGGCGGAAGCAGTTCGGGGCCAACGACTCGGAAGACCGTCTGGAGTCGCGAAGCGCCGAGACTGGCGGCGGCTTCTTCGTATTCCAGGTCAAGATCTTCCAGCACAGGCTGGACAGTCCGGATGACAAACGGCAGCCCGACGAAGATAAGAGCCACAAGGATGCCGAGTTGGGTGTAGGCGATCTTAATGCCCGTCAGTGCCAGAATAGGTCGACCGAACCAGCCGTTAGGAGAGTAGATCGCGGCGAGCGAAATTCCAGCCACGGCCGTCGGCAGGGCAAAAGGGAGATCTACCATCGCGTCCAGGATTCTTCTGCCCGGAAAGCGGTATCGAACCAAAACCCAAGCTATTACGACGCCGAAGAACGAATTGACCGCAGCGGCCAAAAGTGACGTGCCAAAGCTGACTTGATAGGAAGCGAGAACGCGAGGCGACGCGATCGCGCGAAAGAAAGCTTCCCATCCCAGAGCGGATGCTTTCACAAACGTGGCGGAAAGTGGGATGAGAACAATCAGAGATAGATAAAGGAGGGTGAACCCGAGTGTCAGGCCGAAGCCGGGTAAGATTCGTCTCTTCCACCAAAGTCGAATCGATAAAGGCGCGCTCACGCTTTAGCTCAAATTCCGAAGATAAATCGCGGTTTGCCTGTGATCTTCGGTTATTAGGATTTTTCTTATCTCGAAAAATGGACTCCCGATCACTCGATCGGGAGCCCGTTCTCCGCCTGAGTGTCTTAGGGCTGGTAAATCTTGTCGAAAACTCCCCCGTCGTCGAAAAAAGTCTTTTGAGCTTTGGTCCAGCCGCCGAAAACGCTGTCGACGGTAAATAACTCAATCTTAGGGAACTGCCCGGCGTATTTTTCGGCGACTTCTGGTGCCCTTGGCCGATAGAAATTCTTCGCGGCGATTTCCTGTCCCTCGGGCGAGTAGAGATATTCGAGATAGTCCGTCGCCACCTGGCGCGTTCCCTTCCGGTCGACAACCTTATCGACGATGCTTACCGGAGGTTCCGCCAGAATGCTGACGCTGGGATTGACGATTTCGAACTTGTCCGGGCCAAACTCTTTCAAGCTCAGGAAGGCATCACTTTCCCAAGCAATGAGAACATCGCCAAGGCCGCGCTGGACAAATGTGGTTGTCGCGCCGCGAGCTCCAGAGTCAAGAACCGGCACGTTCTTGTAGAGTTTGGTGACGAAATCGTTGGCCTTCTCCTGGTCATTTCCGTATTTCTTCAGGGCGAAACCCCACGCCGCCAGAAAATTCCATCGAGCTCCGCCCGAAGTTTTGGGGTTCGGTGTAATGACCTGAACGCCTGGCTTGATAAGATCGTCCCAGTCTTTGATGCTTTTCGGATTTCCCTTTCGAACGAGGAAGTTGATCGTGGATGTATAAGGACTGCTGTTGTTCGGGAGCCGCTTTTGCCAGTCCTCCGGGATAAGGTTCCCATTGTTGTGAAGTGCATCGATATCGGCTGCCAGCGCCAACGTCACCACGTCCGCAGCCAGTCCGTCGATAACGGCGCGCGCCTGTTTTCCAGAGCCGCCGTGCGACTGTTGCACGACAACGTCTTTCCCGGTCTTCGCCTTGTATTTCTTAGCGAAAGCCTGGTTGAAGTCTTGATACAATTCCCGCGTTGGATCGTAAGAGACGTTGAGAAGAGTGATCGGTTCAGCGAGCGCGCCAATCTGCGAGAGTAAAAACGTCGAGGCGAAAATAAATCGGATCAGTGTCATGGAAAGGAAAACTATAACCCTATTGAAGTTGTAGGGTTGTAAAACATACAAAGCCGATAGAGTAAAGGGATTTTTCAACAATCCGCCCGACACGCTAGCCTGGAGCGCCGAGAATCAGATTGAAACCTTTTCGGCCGGAGACGGGTCGTTGAGTTTCTTTGGCCTCTTCGCGGACTTCGGGCGTGCGGACGACCGGGCCAGCAATGGCTCTAGGGCAAATGGAAGAGGCACCTTGTCTTTGCGCAATTTGCGCATCGTGACCTCAACTACATCGGCCAGGGTGAACCGGTCGAGAATGTTCGAGATCGCATTGCGGACGTCCAGCATGAGCATACGCAGGCCGCAATGCTCTTCGTCGGGGCAACTGCACCGTTCATAGGCGGTTTGGCTAACACAAGCGATAGGTGCAAGTGGGCCGTCGATTAATCGGACGACCTGGCCGACTGAGATATTTTCGGGTGGTCGCGCCAACAGGTAACCGCCGTGTTTACCGCGCCGGCTCTCAAGGTAACCGGCAGCCTTAAGTTGCATCAAGATTTGCTCCAGAAACTTGATTGGCAGGCCTTCCTTGGCGGTCAGTTCGCTCACTTGGAGCAAAGGACGGCCCAACTCCTGGGCCAAACCAAAGTCAATCAAAGCGCGCAAGGCGTATTCACCCCTTTTAGACAGCTTCACGGATGGCGATCTTAAATCGTAAGTCTTGTAAACTCAACTAGTAGAGGAAAATAAAATTTGGTGTGCGCAAGCGAAGGGATGCCCCGCGCGT
>DASZGG010000348.1:0-3902 GCA_035939025.1 Chthoniobacterales bacterium
GAAAGGCTGATGATGGAGAACGCTCAAGTGAAAAAGGTTGGTTCGCTACTAGAACCGGTCACCAGCAGAAGCCTCTCCGGGACCAAGCGTCACTTCAGGTGGCGGAGCCGGGTGGAATCAGTCGTGATTCCGACAGGTGCGATACTGGTTTCGCTGGCTGCTTTTGGCGTGTTTTGTGCCTTGGCTGGAGCCGACCCATTCGCCGTGTACGCTTCGATCTATAAGGCGGCATTCGGGAGCTGGTATTCGTTTCAGAATACGCTGGTGCGGGCTGCTCCTCTGATGCTCTGTTCACTCGGTACAGCCATCCCTTATCAACTCGGACTCGTCATGATCGGGAACGAAGGCGCGCTGGTCATCGGAGGACTGTGCGCCACTGTGGTCGGACTTCAAATGCCGACCGCTAGTCCGGTGATGGTCCAGATCGCCATGGCCGTCGTCGGGATGATTGCCGGCGGGCTTTGGCTAGCAAGCTCTGGAGCGCTGAAACATTATCGCGGCGTCAACGAGACGATCAGCAGTTTGATGATGAACTACATCGCCATCGCGATTCTGAACCAGGCAATCAATACCTGGATACGAGATCCGAGCAGTCTGAACAAACCGGCCAGCTATCCAATTCCGGATGAACAGATGCTGCAGCCGATCGGCGACACGACCATCCATTGGGGATTGGTATTTGGCTTGATAGCGTGTCTTGTCGCATGGGTATTACTCAGCCAGACGACGCTGGGTTTCCAGATTCGAGCAATTGGCGGCAATGTGCGAGCGGCCCAGATTGCCGGAATTCCGGTGGGAAGAATTACTCTGATTACCTGTTTCCTGGCGGGTGCATTTCCGGGGCTCGCAGGCATGGTCGAAGTGGCCGCCATTCACGGGCGTGCCAATGAGTCATTGAATGCCTGGTACGGTTACAGTGGCATTCTCGTCGCGTTTCTGGCGCGACACAATCCCCTTGGGTGCATACTAATTTCGACATTGCTGGGCGGACTACTTGCCAGCGGCGGCATTTTACAACGTGACCAACATTTGCCGGACGCCGCCATCATGGTTTTTCAAGGGCTGGTGTTTCTGGTTATCCTCTTCAGTGAAAGTCTTTACGGGAAGTGGAGAATTTTCCGGGAAAGGGATGCGTGAGCATTGATTTATGAGGAGCGCGGGGATCGGTTGGTTAGCAGTACCTCTGGCAATTGTTGCCGGAGCGTTTCGGGGCGGCACTCCGTTCCTGTTTGTGAGTCTCGGGGAGTGCCTTACGGAGAAGAGCGGTAAAATCAATCTCGGTCTCGAAGGGGTCCTGCTCTTTGGGGCCATGAGTGGATACGCGATATCCTATAAAACAGGATCTCCCTGGTTAGGAGTTTTAGCCGCCGCTTGCGGAGGCGCTTGTCTGGGGCTGGTTCACGCCTGGCTTACGCAGAAGCCAAAGGTCAACGACATTGCTGTCGGCATTGCGATGATTATCTTCGGTAGTGGAATCGCGTTTTTCCTGGGCAAGCCATTTATCCAGCCGCTCGCACCGCAGTTGCCGGCGATCAGAATCGGTTTGGGAGATCACGTGCCGCCACTCGACATCTGCCCCCTATTTTTTGTGGGAGTAGCGCTGGCCTTCGCTCTCAACTGGTTTTTTGGCGGGACCCGTTGGGGTATGTTCGTGCGCGCCGTCGGTGATAAAGCAGACGCCGCACGCGCACTGGGAATTTCCGTCTGGTGGGTGCGAACGGCGAGTATCATTGCGGGCAGCTCTTTAGCCGGGATTGGAGGCGCTTACCTTTCGCTATTTTACCCGGGTAGCTGGAACGAACGCGTGTCCAGCGGCCAGGGGATGATTGCAGTGGCGCTCGTCATTTTTGCGCGATGGAACCCGATTCATTGCCTATGGGCATCCCTGCTATTCGGGGGTGCTCAAGCGCTGGGTCCGGCTCTCCAATCCGTTGGGGTAACAAGCTATTACTATCTGTTTAACGCCTCTCCGTTCATTCTTACTCTTGCCGTCATGATTTTGACGTGCAGCAATAAACATAGTCTCTCTGGAGCTCCAGGAGCATTAGCCGACCGAACATGAAACAAAGCTATGTAGAAGCTGATCCGTATCGTTGGCCTTACAACGGTGATTTGCGTCCTCAAAATACGCTTTTTCTAGTGATCGATATGCAAATCGACTTTTGCGGAAAGGGGGGGTACGTCGACAAGATGGGCTACGATCTTTCGCTGACGCGGGCGCCTATCCGCCCAATTCAAAACGTTCTGGCCGCGACGCGTGAACGCGGCTTTCATGTGATGCACACGCGCGAAGGCCACCGGCCCGATCTTTCGGATCTTCCGGAAAACAAACAATGGCGCAGCAGGCGGATAGGCGCGGGAATCGGAGATCCTGGGCCTTGCGGACGGATTCTCACGCGAGGTGAACCTGGTTGGGAACTGATTCCGGAGCTTACTCCGCTTGAGGGGGAGGCGGTGATCGACAAACCTGGAAAAGGATCTTTCTATGCGACAGACCTTGAGATGCTTTTGCGGCACAAGGGCATTCAGAACATTGTTTTGGCCGGCATTACCACAGACGTGTGCGTTCACACCACGATGCGAGAGGCTAATGACCGGGGTTATGAATGCCTTTTGCTCTCGGATTGCACAGGGGCAACGGACTATGGGAACTATCTGGCCGCTTTGGAAATGATTAAGATGCAAGGCGGCGTCTTTGGCGCTGTCTCTAACTCCGAGTCGTTCATCGGTGCGATTTCATGAGACCAGTCTCTTCCAGGACTCAGCCACCGCGCCTTGAGCTGGTTGACATCACGAAGCGGTTCGGCGCGTTTGTAGCGAACGACAAGGTCTCACTGAAACTCGAACCCGGCACTTTACACGCTCTACTGGGTGAAAACGGAGCTGGGAAAAGCACACTTGTAAAATGCATCATGGGATATCACCTGGCAGATGAAGGTGATATCATCGTCGGTGAAGACGTCCGGCAGATTCGCAGCCCTTACGACGCTCACAAGCTGGGTATCGGGATGGTGTACCAGCATTTTACGGTGGTTCCCTCCATGACCGTGGCGGAAAATCTTCTTTTGGCGCGGCCCGATCTGCCTCATCTCATCAACTGGTCCGCCGAGCGCAAGAACCTGACTAACTTTCTCGCCACGGCGCCGTTCAAAATCGATCTTAACGCGAAGATTTCCGATCTTGCTGCTGGTCAAAAGCAGAAAGTCGAAATCTTGAAACAACTCTACCTCGACAGCAGGATCTTAATTCTGGATGAGCCGACCTCCGTGCTGACTCCCGTGGAGGCGGACGAAGTGCTCGGAATGCTTCATCAGATGGTCGGCGCTAAACAACTGAGCGTGCTGATCATTACGCACAAGTTCCGGGAGGTAACAGCTTACTGCGACGAAGTCACGGTGCTCAGGAAAGGGAACGTGACCGGTCGGGGAATGGTCAAGAATCTCACGACATCGGACCTGGCGACTATGATGATCGGGGAACAGCGGTCTGGGAAGACGATTGAAAAGAGAGTTCAGGAATTCGGGTTGCCACTTCTTCAGATAAAGGGTCTCGAAGCGAAGCGGGATAACGGTGTACGAGCGGTGGCCGGAATCGATCTGTCCGTTCGCGCCGGAGAAATCGTCGGCGTTGCCGGCGTATCCGGAAATGGTCAGCGCGAACTTGTTGAGGTACTGGGTGGCCAGCGACCCGCAACGGGAGGCGAAATCCGGGTCAAAGGCATGCGTTTTCGGATGACTCGCAAGGAAATACTTCAACATCATATTTACGTGTTACCAGAAGAACCGTTACGTAGCGCTTGTGCGCCGCAAATGAGTATTGCCGAGAATTTCGTGCTGCGAACGTTCGATCGTCCCCCTTTGGCTTGGAAACATTGGTGGCTCAACAAACGTCAGATCCGCCAG
>DASZGG010000349.1:0-6794 GCA_035939025.1 Chthoniobacterales bacterium
AGACGCATTCAAGTGATCGACCCACTACTTCGCTCTGGTCCAAATGTAATTTCGGCCGAATTCTGCGATACCGATAAAGCCACGGACTCTAATCCTATCTGGCTCCTGCAGCTCCATAAGACAGGAATAGGTTCTGCCACTCTTCGGGTCATAGACCGTACCGTTCTCCCACTCGCTGTCACTTTTCTTCGTAAGGCCCGATATAAAAACAAGCCCAACAATAGGAAACTTGCGTTTCGTTGGATCCGGATTGTAGATATCGGTCTTCTCTTTCCCTTCAGCCGTCGTCGGCTCGCTCAAAGCCACGATCTTGCCGCTAAGTCTGCCTCCACTTTCGAACAGCTCAAAGACGGCATCGGCACCCCTCCAGAGTCCGATCGGGGATGCAGCCTGGGCCGCAGAAACTGCGGTCAATCCTAACCCTGAGATGACCAATCCCAACAGCAGATACTGAAAACTAGAAGTGTTCATTTCGGTTTTATACGTTTCTGGATTACCGCTCAGGAGTGTTCAGCCAGAGGCAAACAACACATGCAATTTTCGTTATTCTAGATGTTCGTTACTCGGGCCATCCCGCGAAGGCTTTTACCCCGGGCACACCACTCTATGCTGACACCATGAGTCTCGACCCGATTTATTATTTTTTCCCATACTCTTCTTAACGTCTTACCCTTGCTTTTAAGTATGACATCCGCTACGCTATTATTTTTTGTAATAAGTTAGGCAATACGGATCAGATCATGTTATAGTAAATGTAGTTTATGAAACAATATCTCCTAATGCTCCTCGTCGCCTCGGGACTTCTCGCTTTGATTCCGACGGAATCCAAAGCCCAAGTTGTAATTTCCGTACGGCCGGCTTATTCCAACGGTTACTATTCCAACGGTTATTACTATCAGGGGCAGCCCTACTATCATCACCGCTACTCCCACCGGTATTACAGATACAACCAAGACCGTTATTATCGCGGGCACCGGTACTATAACGATTAAAAAGTCAGCCGGTATTCCTTCACCCGTGCTTCCGGGAACAACTCGCTGATCTTGACTTCCTGGTACACCGTCTCCTAAATCCCCAGGGATTTAGGAGACGGTGCACTAGCCAAGATCGCGAGCCGGGAGAGCCATAGGACAAGTCTTCTTTTGGTTTATTAAGACGGGGCAAAGGCTGGAGCCTTCGCTTACGACGACTGCTGATAACCGAGGTGGATCACCTCGCCAGGCTGCAAGCGGGATTTTGACTGTGTTCGTATCGTAATGGAAGAGCGGGTGCTGTCCGCTCTGGCTTCCTCAAGTTGGTTAACCCCGATTTCAGCGGGATCCGTCGTGATGCGCATTGCGTCATCGGGAAGCGTTTCAAGGAACGTCGCTTCGATGTTCCAAATATCGCATTCCTCGACGCTGGGGTCCTCTTTGATATTCTTGGTTACTCGCGCTTGGATGGTTTTCATGTAAGCAGGTCCTTTGCTTTTGTGCACGATCTCATTTAAATTTGGCCTACTCAAGATTCAAGCAATACAGATGAAAGGATCTCAGCCTCTTTGGCTACGGGTAGGCGTTTTTTTCCGATCCTTTGCTCGAATAATCGGTGAAGCGTTCCAAAGATATGGCCGAATCGACGGAGAACAATGCGCAGCGTCATTCGCTTACTACGCGTTTTTCTCGTTGTTTCCACTGATCCTATTGTTGGTGGTGGTTGGAACCTTTTTTGTTCCGGATCGGTTGCAGGCGGCTCTTCAGGTCGTGAAACAAGTCGAAGAATACGTGCCGCTTCAGGCGAAGGATAAGGCGGTCCTAATCGGGACAATAGATAATGCCATTCAGAACGGCTGGAGAGCAGGGATATTCGGATTTTTGGCACTGATCTGGAGTGCGCTCCGCTTTTTCCAGGCTTTGGTCATCGGGGTCAACCGAGCCTGGGGATTCAAGGATTACAACTGGTGGAAACTCCCGCTAAAAAACCTTTTCATGATCGGAATTCTGATCAGCGCTCTCGTGTTGGGCCTGGTAGCGCCGCTGATATTCAACGGTCTGAAAACGATTTATTACTTGGATTTCAAACTTATCGTCGGCGTACTGCCTGCGATTCTTCCACCGACTATACTCTTCTACGGACTACTAATGTTTTATAAGTTCGCTCCTCGCAGACCCGCGCGATTCAGTCAGGTCTGGATAGCCGCCCTGCTGGCAACATTGTTTCTTGAATTGGGCCAAAACGTCTTTGGGTGGTACCTCGGGGCATTCACAAACTTTAACGCGCTGTATGGAGTTTTTGGGACGATTATGGGACTGCTTCTCTGGATCTATTTTTCGGGAGTCATTCTTCTGTTGGGGGGCTGTATCGCTGCGACGATGAACAGCCAGCCAAACGCAGGGAATACCGAAGATTCAGTTAACGCCCGAACTGGCCGACATTAACGCTCCTCCCCCGTGCACTCGCCCGAAGTTTGGGCCCTTGGGCTCGTGCTCGTCCCTCGGGATTTTCGAGGTGGAGGACTCGTCGTCGTCCTTCGTCCTCGAGAATTTCGATGGTTGACAATCCGACTAACTGGACAAAATAATTGCGGGACAATCGGGCTCTCTTCGCTGCAGAAAACGCCGACTGATCGAGGACGAGGACGACGACGAGGACGAGGATTTAAACTTCAAAGTTTATGATTAACCGACCGATCCCTCCATCTCGAGGTCGATTAATCTCTTTAGTTCGACGCTGTATTCCATGGGGAATTGGCTTACCAAGTCGTTAACAAATCCATTGACCGCGAGACTCATCGCCTGACCTTTACTTAGTCCGCGCTGCTGCATGTAGAAAATCTGTTCAGCGCCAATCTGGCTGACCGATGCCTCATGCTGGGTAGAGTTGCCTGTACCACGGACTGTGATGGTTGGATAAGTATCGGTCCGGCTGGTTGAGTTAATTAAAAGTGCATCACACTCTGTGTTGTTTCTACAGCCTTTGAGGTGTTTTGGGACGTGCACCAAGCCGCGATAGGTGGCGCGTCCTCGCCCGACACTGATACTCTTGGAAACAATATTGCTGGTCGTCTCGTCGGCCGCGTGGATCATTTTTGCGCCAGTATCCTGGTGTTGGCCATCACCAGCCAGGGCGATGCTGATAACCTCGCCGCGCGCTTTGCGCCCTTTCAACACCACGCCCGGATACTTCATCGTCAGCCGTGATCCGATATTACAGTCGATCCATTTGATTTCGGCTTCCTCCATCGCCAATCCACGCTTCGTGACTAAATTGAAAACGTTCGGCGACCAGTTTTGAACTGTTACATATTGGATTTTAGCTCCCGGAAGGGCGACCAGTTCGACCACCGCAGAGTGGAGCGTGGTGGTGGTGAATTTTGGAGCAGTACAGCCTTCCATGTACATCACCTCTGAGCCTTCGTCGGCGATGATCAGCGTGCGCTCAAACTGTCCAAAATTTTCCGCGTTGATTCGGAAATACGCCTGCAACGGATGCCTTACCTTCACTCCGGGCGGAACATAGATAAAACTGCCACCGCTGAACACCGCGCTATTCAGAGCACTGAACTTATTATCACCGGTCGGGATGACCTTGCCGAACCATTTTCGGAAAATGTCAGGCCTTTCCTTCAATGCGTCCGTGCTACCCATAAAGATCACTCCCTGATCCGAAACTGCCTTTTTGATGTTCGAATAGACCGCTTCGCTATCAAATTGAGCTTCGACCCCGGCAAGGAACTTTCGTTCGCTCTCGGGAATGCCGAGGCGCTCGAAGGTTTGTTTAATTCCCTCGGGAACGTCTTCCCAATTCCGCTTTGGGGCCTCGCCAGAAGCGAGATAATAACGGATAACGTCGAAGTCTATGGCCTTGAGCTCATCGCCGGCCCAATGGGTCGGCAGCGGTTTGCTCCTGAAGACCTGGTACGCATTTTTGCGGAACTCGCGCATCCAGTCCGGCTCTCCCTTCACATCGACGATATAATCGATCGTTTGCTCCGTCAGACCAACACCTGCATCGCGGGTTGGTTTAAGATCATAGAAAAAGTTGCCGATATCGCGATCCATATCGATTGAAGTTGTCGGGTTGCTCATTGCTTTTCCTCCTGCTGACACTTAGGCGAAGGCCTTTTCGGGGTACGTCCTCCCTGGGAATCCTGGTAACTGGGCGGTAAATTCCAAACTCCCAGAGAAGATCACACCACCACGAATTATATCAAGAATTATATCAAGAATCATTCTAAATTTGCGGCGCTGAACCAGATGAACTCAAGCACTCGAGTACTCAAGAATGCAAGAAATGCTGCGATGCGGACCTCGGCGCGGGACTGTTGGTTCTTCTTGAGTTCTTGAGTTCTTGAGTTCTTGAGTTCTTGGCTAAAAAAGCAAGACACGCTTTTGTTCGACGCACGCTGCCGCATAGAGGTACATAGCCGCCGACCATGATTGCCAATCCTCGCCGCAAGGGACTCCGTCTCGTGCGCGAACCCATTCATTGAAGCCGAAAGCCAATGACGAATTCCGCGCGTTACGAACAAGCTTGGTTAGTACGGCGAGTTTCCGCCAAGCGAGTTCCGGAAAACCCGCAGCGACGATCGCAGCCACATAAAAACCCAAAGTAAACGGCCAAAGACCACCGTTGTGATATTCGCCCGGCCGGTTGTAGATCTGGTATCGTGCATGCCAATCCGGATCCTGCTCTGTGATATATGGAAAGAAATTTGGTGGAAGTTCACCAACGAGTTCACCATGCGTCCGGAGAATATCGCATTCGTTTTCTACCCATAAAATAATCCGTCTAGCTCGCGAGCGTGTGGCAACACCTGAAATGATAGCCAAGCTGTTTCCAAGCAGATCAAAACGTTCGCTGCAATGGACTTTGTAGGACCATAAGGCATAGTAAGGTTTCCTTCGTATGGCCAGCCCTTCCAGTCGGTTCGGCTGCTGTTGATGACTTTGAAATACTGGCCGGCCCAACTGATGCCGGAACAAGTCCGCCTTTTCCGTATAACCGAGAGAACGAAGGTAGGTGTAGACGATGGTGTTTACAAAAAGTCCGAACCCTAGTACCCATTGCTCATCGCGCCAATCGCTAGTGGGCAACTGGGCCACGAGAAGGCGGTCTCCTGGACTCTGGTAGTCCATCCAAGTGAGCGCCCGCCGCATGGCGTCGTTCAGAAAGTCTGCCTCGCCAGTGACATTCCGGAAGAAAGACAGCGCCATGAGGAATAGAGGAGTCGTGTCGCTGGCTCCGCGGTTCTCTGGATCATGCACCAGGGAAGGAATGTGCCCGTGGACGCTTTGGTTTTGTGCCAGCGCCTCAAGAACATTCCGCAACGAAGCGATTAACGTCTGATCCCCTGAAACCAGAATTCCCAACGCGCAGATCAGACAATCGCGAGTATAAGGCTCAGGATAGCCCCAGCCGGCCGCCCTTGGCAAACCGAAGAATGGGCCACGCACATTGTGGTGAAGCACTTGCAAGGCGGCCTGCTTCGCTGTTTCGACGGCCGAAACCGTTTCAATGTTCATTTTAAGAGATACCGAGACGACGGGAGACAATTTCGACGAACTTTCTGGCCACCACTTTGTAATCAAAAAGTTCGACGACGCGCCGTCTACCTGCTTCGCCCATCCTATGACGCAATGGCTCATCCTGCATCAGTCGGAGCAGGGATTTAGCGATATCGTGAATATTCGCTCGGTAACCTGCTACACGCGGCGGGTCGAAAATGATTCGATGACCAGCTTTGTAACCTTCGGCTTCACCGAGAATTGTTTCAGAGATCCGAATTTCCTCGCCGATCTCCGCTAGAAATGCGGTTTCACCGTCGACAAGCGTGTCAAGCATCGCCATTGCTCTAATCCCAATCACTGGCTTGCCGCACGCGCCCGCCTCGATCTGGGGCATCCCAAAGCCCTCCAGTCGTGATGGAGCCGCGTAGATGTCGCACGCTCCGATAAGATATGGCATAAAATTCCGCGAGATTGTGTTGGTAACATGAATAACGTTTTTTTCGATTCCGAGATCAGTCGCCTGCCGGAGATCAGCGAGGTTCTGAGTCACAGTTCGCGGCTGGGGCCACACCTTACAAATGTATTTCCAATCTGGAGCTCGCGCGTCGATCAATGCGAGAGCCTGCATCACCTCCAATGCACCTTTTGAGGCGGCATCGCCGCCGACAGTGAGAATCATCAGTTGATCAGGAGAGACTCCTAAAATCTCCCGGACAATCGAAATCTTCGGATCCGTTGAGGGGCGCTGAATGAAAGTATCGGTGTCGCACCCAACAGGAAGCACCTCTATTATCTTCGGATCAATCCCGTCACGGATGTAAGTTTCGCGAACCCAATTCGAGGTGACGAGAATGAGCTGCAAGCTATTTAGAACCTCTCCATAATTCGCTATATAGCCATCAGCCACGAGCCAGGGAACTGGACGAATGCCGTACTGCATCGGATGCAAAACCAGATCCGGCGTGTGGCCCCAATATCCGACGCCAACCACCACATCGGGTCGGAACCAGCGGTAATACCATGCTTTTTCCTGGGCTGATCCGAAGTGCGCCGGGAATACATCAACACCGAGTTCGCGAAGACCTTTGAAGAGGAGATCGCCTTGCGTGGCGAGCCCACCTGCCGAAGGCGGATAGTCATAAAGAACTAATACTTTCACCGCACAACTCCGCCCATCCACGATTCAACTTCTTCAGGAGAAGTGAAACACCAGAACGCCTCGACACTTGGAACCGTTCGCGCCTCCCAACTGTCTGGCAGGAAGCCGTAAATCTCCTGAACAATCCGACGCTTTTCGCCCAGGAC
>DASZGG010000350.1:0-4235 GCA_035939025.1 Chthoniobacterales bacterium
CGCGGCCGCCGCGAATCTTCCTCCATTCCTTCCAGCCCCTGGCGTAAAAATCTTTCTCGCCATTTGTAACCCGTCTTGGCGCTGATCCCATACTCCTGGCACAACGCTCGAAAATTCAGCGTTCCCAGCGCCTTCAGTGCACACTCTCTTCTTTGATCCATAGGTTCACTCTTTTTCCACGGCATTACCGGGTCCTTTTACTCCGGTTCTGCCCTCAAAAGTGTTACCTATGTCTTGAACCTATTGTGTTACCTATGTCCTGAACCTGCACCGGCGGCCGCCGTAAGCGAAGGCTCCAGCCTTTGCCTGCCCCAGGGCGCCACGCAGACCAAAGGCTGGAGCCTTCGCTTACGCTTTCATCACGTTGATCTTCTGAACTTTAAATACGATATTACGTATGGTACGTGTTTTATTCCGACCTGTTTTCCGCAGGGCAAAGGCTGGAGCCTTCGCTTACGGTGGACACGCCCGCGACCGCCAAACGCCAACCGCCAAACGCCATCCGCCATCCGCCATCCGCCATCCGCCGCCGACCGCCGAACGCCGAACGCCGAACACCGAACACCGAACGCCGAACGCCGAACGCAGACCTTCACCGCGGACCGGCTGCCCGACGAACCCGATTCATGATCGCCTTGCCGAGACCCACTTCCGGTACAGGCTCAACGAAGATCTGTTGGACGTTCAGTTGGTCCATCTCTCTCAGTAGGCCAAACAATCGTTGGGCAGCGATACGCAAATCCCCCGTTTCGCTCAAGGATCGGACCACCGCAAAATTCGCCGTATGATGGATCGGTCCCCAGCAAATGAGAGCCGCATGTTCCGATTGAGGTATAAACGCTAGTGGATCAAATAGATGCACAAGTTTGTTCGGTGCATAGTGACTTACTGATTGACCCGGGACTAGTATTTTTTGCGACGCAAGCAACTCCTCCGTGGGTGCGATGTCGGCCAGAATTTCTTCGGTGACCGGGCCGTGTCGCAATATTCCAATCCTATTGCCATCGATGCGGACGATTGTAGATTCGAGGCCGACCGCCGTCGGGCCGGCGTCCAGGATCAACGGAATTCGTCCGTCTAATTCCTCCAGAACATGCTCTGACCTGGTCGGACTGACTCGTCCAAAGCGGTTGGCACTCGGAGCTGCCAGAGGTTTTCCAAAAACCCGGAGAACCTCCAGGAAAACCGGATGACTTGGCATTCGAATCGCAACGTGCTCCAGGCCGGCGGTTGCTAAATCCGGCACAACTTCCGTTTTCCGAAACAGAATCGTCAGAGGCCCTGGCCAAAACCGTTGCACGAGTGTTTCAACCAGGGATCTGGACTCGTGAGAAGAACGTGTCAGTTGGTCGAGCCACTCCTTGCTCCCAACATGAATGATCAGCGGATCAAAATAGGGCCGTTCCTTTGCCTCGAAGATCTTTGCCAACGCTTCCGGCTCGAGAGCGTCTCCCGCAAGGCCGTATACGGTTTCAGTGGGGATGGCGACAAGGTTCTTCGATTTGAGTACTGCTACCGCCGTAGCAACCGATTTGGCGATATCCGCCCGGGTGTCAACAATCGCCGTCTTCATCGCCATCCCGTTTGGTTATCGACGGTCCGTCCAGCGGTTCATTCAAGTTTCGCATTCAACACCTGTTCAGTTTGATCGCGGCGAAACTCGATAAGTTTTTTACGTAGCTCGGGGTCGCGAAGGGCCAAGATGCTGACCGCAGCCAAGGCGGCGTTCTTGGCACCGGCCTCGCCGATCGCTAAAGTTGGAACCGGAATCCCAGCTGGCATTTGAACGATTGAAAGTAGAGAATCGACTCCCTTCAGCATCCTGCTTTCAACCGGGACGCCGAGAACCGGTAGATGGGTGTATGCGGCTAACATGCCTGGTAGATGTGCAGCACCACCGGCTCCCGCGATAATTACCTGCAAGCCTCGATTCGCAGCCTGCCTGGCAAACTCTGCCAACAGGTCCGGCGTACGATGCGCGGAAACAACTTTAAATTCAGTCTCGACCCCGAATTTCCTGAGCATTTCTACCGCGTGGCGCATCGTGCCCCAATCGGACTTGCTCCCCATCACGACGGCGACCATTGACAAATCAGGCATAGCGAAAAGAAAGCTATCTGCAAAGAAGAACGCAAGACGTATCCTACTGGAAATAAAAGTGTTGCTATCTTCTTGACGTTTTTGACGTGACCTCGATATGCTTGGGGCCTTTTCGAGCTAAGTGCTTAGTTGGGCGACCTTCAGCTGTTCCGGCTGAGGTTCGGATCCAGGCGGCTGGCTCGGTCTGTCGATCGTATGGCTAAAGGCACAGTCAAGTGGTTTAACGAGAAAAAAGGATTTGGGTTCATTGTTGACCCAGAAGTTCCTACCGACATCTTTGTTCATTTCTCCGTCATCCAAGCGGATGGATTTAAGACCCTGAACGAAGGCGAGACCGTAGAGTACGAATTGTATAGGGACGAAAAAGGGGCAAAGGCGAGAAACGTAATGAGGGTTTAAGTATTCATTTTATTCATTGCCCGTTACGGCCGGTTGCGGCGAAGCTGTGGCGGCTATGCATCTCCCGAGGTCCGTCCATAATATAGTCCTGGTCGGGTTCATGGGTTCAGGAAAATCTTCGGTGGGGAGGGAGATCGCCGGCCGTTGCGAACTTCGTTTTCTCGACACAGACTCGATTATCCGTCGCAACTACAGAAAATCGATCGCTGATATTTTTGCCTCAATTGGGGAGCCGGTTTTTCGGGACGAGGAGAACAGGGTTCTGCAGGATTTACAGAATTCCCGTGATGTGGTGCTTGCGACAGGTGGAGGCATAGTCCTGCAAACTCGCAATCATCTCCTGCTCCGCTCGCTCGGCGTCGTTGTCTGGCTTACCGCAAACGAGGAAGTGACTTGGGATCGGGTATCTAGGAATCAATCTCGCCCTTTATTGCAAACCGCGGATCCGCGCGCGACGATTCGTAATCTGATGTCTGCGCGCTACCCATTGTACCGCTCGGTCGCCGATATCACCCTGGAGACGTCTGGGCTGACACATCAAGAGGTCGCAGATCGGCTGATTGCGGCTATAGGTGTCTGGTCAGCCGGCCGCAATGAAGACTAAAATTAGAGAACTCGCCAGGAATTGCGAATTCGACGATTGCCGCTTCGCGCGCGCCGTTCAAGCCCCTCACGCCTTGGAGTACTTTTCGTGGCTTCAAGCAGGTGGCCACGCTGAGATGGCCTGGTTAGCTCGCGACCCAACAAGGCGCGCCGATCCTTCCCGAGTGCTGCTGGACGCGAAAACACTCCTGGTCCTGTCTAAGAATTATTTCCAAGGTCCGAACCCTCGCGTCCAGCCCGGAAGAATTGCTCGGTACGCGTGGGGAGCAGATTACCACGAAATCATGCTTAAAAGTATGTCTCCGATCGAGGCCCTGCTGCGCGAAAACGGTGGACGCCAGAAGTGTTATATCGATACCGGGCCGATTTTGGAGCGGGACTTTGCTGCGGTCGCGGGCCTCTCCTGGCAAGGCAAGAGCACGATGTGCTTAAATGAGCGTCTGGGAACCTGGTTTTTTATCGGCGTTATCCTGACCAGCCTCGAATTTGAACCGGATTTACCCGCCACGAATCGGTGTGGTCGTTGCACCCGTTGCATCGATGTCTGCCCCACTCGCGCAATCACCCAACCCTACCAATTAGATGCCGGCCGCTGCATATCGTACCTGACGATCGAGCACAAAGGGCCCATCCCAATCGAATTCCGATCTGCCATCGGCGACCGAATTTATGGTTGTGATGACTGCCTGGAAGTCTGCCCGTGGAATCGTTTTGCTAAGCATTCCCGGGAGACCAAATTCCAGCTCTCGAACCAGCTCAAAGCTTTGACATTGCGACAACTCGCGGTTCTGACAGACGATGACTTCGGTGCTCTTTTCCGCAACTCCCCTATCAAGCGCATCAAGAGGGCTCGTTTTGTCCGGAACGTGTGCGTGGCTCTAGGAAATGTGGGAACACATGAGGATTTGGAGGTATTGAATATTCTGTCCCAGGATGACGATTCGTTGATAGCCGAGCACGCTTGTTGGGCAGTGGAACAGATCCGGAACCGGGAAGCGTAGAAGACAGGAGTCAGGAGTTGCAGGAGTTCAGAATGAGACGGCTTTTCGGGCTGTGACGGTGATTCATGACTTCCACGCGATGAATTCGATTCGGCTACCAGCCGATTCGACCAAGCACTTGTTCCCGGTTAT
>DASZGG010000351.1:0-5609 GCA_035939025.1 Chthoniobacterales bacterium
TTTCTGGGATCGCCTCGGTATGAACCACTGAACAAGACGGACCTGGCCAAGCGGCTGGAAATACCGGTCAACGAACGCTCACGGTTTCGCCGGTTATTGAGCGATTTGGAGACTCGCGGGAAGATCACTAGAATCCGGAAGGATCGTTATGTCCTGCCGAAAGAGGCTGACCTGATGGTGGGCTTGCTGCAGGTCAATCCGCGAGGGTTCGGCTATCTTTTGAACGAATCCGGCGACGGCCTTGGAGATCTTTATATCTCGGCAGAGAACCAAAGTACGGCGATGCATCGGGATCGAGTAGTAGCGAGGATTGTTCGGGATCGTGTGGCTCCGGAGCGCGGCGGTCGAAGTCGTGCCAATCGAGAGGGCCGAGTCATCAAGATTCTGGTTAAAGCGAACCAGACCATCGTCGGGACGCTTCAGCGTTCGAAGAATTTTTATTACGTTGTGCCGGATGAACCGGCTCTTGTTCACGATATTTACGTCACGGTGCAGGCTGGGCAGTTCCAGCGAACGCCGGAGATCAATGACAAGGTAGTTGTCCGGTTGGAACCCTGGGAGCACCGGCACGTTAATCCCGAAGGCGAAATCGTTGAAGTTCTTGGCCCTGCTAAGAAGCCGGGCGTCGATATTCTCTCGATCATTCGAAAGTATGATCTTCCGGTCACGTTCCCGGATATGGTTCTGAAAGAAGCGGAACAGATTCCGCTCGAGATACCGGACAAGGAATTGAGGGGCCGCGAAGACCTCCGATCTGCTCCCATATTCACGATCGACCCGGACGATGCGCGTGACTTTGATGATGCCATCCATGTGGTGGAAAACGATGGTGGGTGGACTGTCGGGATTCATATCGCGGACGTCTCCCATTACGTGAAACCGGGCTCAGCCCTTGATCGTGAAGCGTTGCGCCGAGGAAATAGTGTTTATCTTCCAGATCGCGTATTGCCGATGTTGCCGGAGCGATTGTCGAATGGAGTTTGCAGCTTGCGGCCGAATGAGGACCACCTTACCAAGAGCGTTTTTGTAGAGATCGATCGGGCCGGACGAATCAAAAATCATCGATTCGCGGCAACGGTCATTCGGAGCCTGGCCCGGCTTACCTATCGGCAGGCGTTCGCCATTCTGCAGGGGAAACCGGCAGATCCGCTTGAGAACCATATCCATCGTGCCTGGCAGCTTGCTGCGATCCTCAGGAAACAGCGGTTTAATCATGGCGCCCTGGAACTCGACATGCCCGAGGTGCGCGTCAGATTGGATAACGAGGGAAAAACTATCGGCCTGGTGCGTGAAGAGAACGATATTTCGCATCAGCTCATCGAGGAGTTCATGCTTTTGGCGAATGAAGTGGTCGCCAAGGAAACCAGGGTACGGCTGATTCCATCCGTCTACCGGATTCATGAGGACCCGGACCCGCTGAGGATCGCTGAATATCGGGAACAAATCCGGTCGTACGGGATTGAGGTAGGCGATCTGTCGCAACGCCGCGAAATGCAGCGTTTCTTAAAGACAATCGTTGGGAGACCTGAGGAAAGCGCATTGAAAATCGGCTTGTTGCGAAGCCTTCGAAAGGCGGTTTATTCGCCGGACTCGATCGGCCATTACGGGCTTGCCAAAGCTGATTATACTCACTTCACCAGCCCGATTCGCCGTTACGCGGATTTGCTTGTTCATCGAGCATTCGCGGCAATGTTGTTGCACCGGAGAGGAAAGCCTCCCCGCTCTTCCGATCTGGCTTCGACAAGTGAACACATTTCGACTACCGAACGCATCGCGGCCGACGCAGAGCGTGAAGCCGTCCGCCTGAAAAAACTGGAATACTTTGCGGGTCTCGTACGGAAGCCACAGCGGCTCGATGGGACAATCGTTGACGTTCGTAACTACGGGCTGCTGGTGGAACTGAAGGAGGCGTTGGTCGTCGGTTTGATTCATATCTCCTCGCTTGATCACGACTTTTTCGTTTTTGATCAAGCGCGTCAAAGGATCACAGGGCGCCGAAGCAAGATGAGTTTCGTGGTTGGCGATCGCGTCGTCGTTCGGGTTGCGGGAGTGGATCCGTTCAAACAACAGATTGATTTCGGTTTGGTAGCAAAGCAGTAAAGGGTCGCCGTGAAGCGTTTGCGAAGAAAATTTATCAGTTTACCGCAAAGAAGTTTTGTGTCATTTAGCAGAATTCCTCCTCCGACGGTGGCTGGTAAGATGTAATATGGTTAAGTGGAAGCCCTCCCAAGCTCATGGATAACGTAATTGTCACGAAAGAACTTCAAGTCGAACGAAAGCATTTTTATATTGAATTCCGCGAAAATGAACGAGGGCGCTTTATGCGTATCACCGAAGAAGCGCACGGTCGTCGGAACACGATCATCATCCCAAGTACGGGTTTGGACGAATTCATGGCCATGGCCGGTGAGGTGATACAGTCCGCCGACCGAGTGCCGGCCGCGCACGGCTAGTGCCAGTTTCAGAAAGGGGAGAGGTGTAACGCTCCCGACTCACTGCGGCGCAAAAAGTCAATTGCGCCGACACGTCGATAGCCTCTGTATCCAGCGTTGACAGAGGAGCACTCTTCGTTAGTTTCAGTTTTTCGGCGAACAGTGCGCTCCCTCCAATTCTCGGTTTCGAACATCAATTTATGGCAAGAAAAGTGCAGCAGGCTCCTTCGAAGAAAGTGTCGGTCAAGGCAAAAAGGCCGCCCCGGAAGCCAGTAAAAGCAAAGAAGGCCCGTTACGTCTATTATTTCGGTGATGGCAAAGCCGACGGGGATGGCAAAATGAAACCGCTCCTCGGCGGGAAAGGCGCAAACCTGCACGAAATGACTAAGATCGGCCTCCCAGTTCCCCCGGGGTTCACGATCAGCACGGAGGTTTGCACGTATTTCACTGAGAATAAGCGGACATATCCATCCGACCTGAACGAACAGGTCGAATTCGCGCTCTCGAAAATTGAAAAATCGGTTGGCAAAAAGCTCGGCGATCGCAACAATCCGTTGCTTTTGTCGGTACGTTCCGGTGCGCGCGATTCGATGCCGGGAATGATGGATACAATTCTTAATCTCGGCATGAACGATGACGTCGTTGAGATTGTGGCCGAAAAGAGCGGAAACCCGCGGTTCGCCTGGGATTCGTATCGACGATTTTTGCAAATGTACGGTGACGTGGTGATGGGCGTACAAAAGCGTGAAAATGAAGACCATGATCCATTTGAACTCTTGATCGAATCCGTAAAACGCGCGGCCGGCGTCGAAAAAGATCTGGACTTGGGAGCGGATGATTTCAAGGTTCTGGTTGAAAAGTTTAAGCAGTTGATCAAGGAGCGCACCGGCAAAGCATTTCCGCAAGATCCGCGTCAGCAGCTTTGGGGCTCAATCGGTGCGGTTTTCGGTTCCTGGAATAACGACAGGGCGATCGTTTATCGCCGGAAGTACAACATTCCTCACGAGTGGGGGACGGCGGTCAACGTTCAGACGATGGTGTTTGGTAATCGGGGGGATAGCAGTGCCACTGGAGTGGCGTTCACGCGTGACCCCGCAACTGGCGAAAAGGTATTTTACGGCGAGTATCTGATTAACGCCCAAGGTGAAGATGTTGTTGCCGGTGTTCGTACGCCACATCCGGTCGCGATGCTGGCGAAGCAAATGCCGGCGGCTCACAAGGAGCTGCTCAAGGTCCGTGAGACTCTAGAACAGCATTTTCACGATATGCAGGACCTCGAATTTACGGTCGAGGACAACAAGCTTTTCATCCTGCAAACCCGCAATGGCAAACGTACCGGCTTTGCTGCGGTTCGCATTGCCGTGGCCATGGTGAAGGAGAAGTTGATTAGTAAAGAAGACGCTATCAGGCGAATCCCGGCTGATTCACTTTCGCACCTATTGGCTCCGATATTTAATCGGGAGAGCGTCAAGGCGGCTAAAAAGATTGCGACCGGGCTCGCAGCGGGTCCGGGTGCAGCCAGCGGACACATCGTCTTCAATGCCAAGGACGCGGTCGAGTGGGCGCATAAAGGCCAACCCGTGATTTTGGTCCGGATCGAGACGTCGCCCGAAGACCTTCGCGGGATGATTGCGGCGGAGGCAATTCTCACGGCGCGCGGAGGCGTCTCATCTCACGCAGCGCTGGTCGCCCGCCAGATGGGAAAGGTCTGTGTTTGCGGTGCTTCGAGTCTTCAGATCGATTACGAAAAGCGGACGCTGTCGGCCGGTGATGTCACGCTGAACCAAGGGGACTTCATCTCGGTTGACGGGACGGTAGGCGAAGTTTATGCGGGCGAAGTAAAGACCGCGCATTCCGAGGTGGTTCAGGTCCTGGTGGAAAGAAAACTGGATCCTCTGAAGAGCCAAACGTTCCAGGAATTTTCTTCATTGCTTGGGTGGGCCGACAAGGTTCGCAGGCTGGATGTTCGTACGAACGCCGATAGCCCGGAACAGGTTGCTACGGCGGTCGCTTTTGGTGCCAAAGGGATCGGGTTGACCAGAACCGAGCACATGTTTTTCGAGGGTGACCGGATTGACTCAATGCGGGAAATGATTCTCGCCTCGTCCCTAGAAGAGCGAAAAGCAGCATTGGCCAAGTTGCTTCCGTACCAGCGCGACGATTTCATCGGAATCTTCAAGGAACTGAAGGGACTTCCCGCGACAATCCGGACCTTGGATCCGCCTCTGCATGAATTTCTGCCCCAGACCGAGAGCCAGCAGGCGGACCTTGCTAAAAAACTCGGGATGCCGATCGAGAAGATCCACCGCCGAGTAGAAGAGCTTCACGAGTTCAACCCGATGCTAGGTCACAGGGGCTGTCGTCTAGGTATCACTTATCCCGAAGTAACCGAGATGCAGGTCAGAGCTATTTTCGAGGCCGCGGCGGAAGTGCAGAAGAAGGGCATCAAAGTGAAGCCGGAAGTGATGATTCCGCTGGTGGGTTTTCCGAAGGAATTGAAGCTCCAGATCGACATTGTGCATCGCGTGGCTGCCGAAGTGGCCAAGGAAAAAAAGGCTCGATTCAATTACTTAGTTGGTACGATGATCGAGATTCCGCGCGGGGCTCTCGTTGCTGATAAGATTGCTGAGGATGCGCAGTTTTTCAGCTTTGGCACGAACGATTTGACGCAGACGACCATGGGAATGAGCCGTGATGATTCCGGCAGCTTCCTACCACACTACCAGGAGCTGGAGATCATCAAGAATAATCCTTTCGCGACGATCGACCAGGAAGGTGTTGGAAAGCTGATGGAGATGGCCTGTAAACTTGGCCAGAAAAGCCGGCCGGACATCAAACTTGGTATCTGTGGCGAACACGGCGGAGACCCTGATAGCGTGAAGTTCTGTCATCGCATCGGGCTTTCTTACGTGAGCTGTAGTCCTTTCCGGGTTCCGGTGGCACGCCTCGCAGCAGCCCAGGCGGCGCTTGAGTAGAGCGTATCGGCGTATCGGCGTGTGGGCGTATCGGCGTATCGGCACGCGTGGCCACGCCGACATGCCGACACAATGCCCTAGCGTTGCCCTTTAACCCGAATTTTGATCTGCCGTCCTAGCAACCAGCGCACACCGAACATGTCGATCGTGGCTTGGAACGCGCGATTCCCGAAGCTGTATTTGCTGAAGCCGCAGTGACGCG
>DASZGG010000352.1:0-8195 GCA_035939025.1 Chthoniobacterales bacterium
GACTAGAAAGCTCCATGGGACGCGACAGTCTCGCCCGCACCCCTCTTCCCGGGTCTCGA
Organism: Chthoniobacterales bacterium; assembly: GCA_035939025.1. GTDB lineage: Bacteria > Verrucomicrobiota > Verrucomicrobiia > Chthoniobacterales > JAFAMB01 > JAFAMB01. The sequence continues at coordinate 60 of DASZGG010000352.1, forward strand.
GAACCTGGGAAGAGGTGCCGACTCTCTCGAATCAGGTACCTCCTTATAGCACGTTTCTAATAGACAAGGGACGCGCTCCCGCGCGATCCCCGGCAGCACGTCCGACGATCGTGTCGGGTGCAGCGCCTCTGATCGTCGATGGTTTCCGGCGCGTCCGGCGCAGCACGTTCACAGAAGGCGCAATAATGGAAAGGGCTGAATACAATCGACACTCGCGAGCGCGCATGGCAGAAACGGCAAAGGACGCGTCGAGGCATACAGCGCCGGACGCGCGGGAGCGCATCCCTACCGGCGCCGGCAAAGTGGCTCGGTCCTACAGGCGTTCCAAAATGTCTGCATTGGGAACCAAGTCTCTTGCCTGCACGAGATTCATGGCTACAATCGTTTGCCGTGGCCTCACCCCGTCGATCCTATCGTCAGGCGTATCAAGTCCGCCGGAAAGTTGTTCGAGGACAGAGGAGAATAGCTGATGTCAGGTAGGAAAGACGGGTTAGAAATCGTGACTCGTATCTACGTTTTCCCGGGACAAGGTTCCCAAAAGGTTGGAATGGGAGAAGGGCTCTTCGACCGTTTTCCGGAGCAGATTGCTATCGCGGATGCTGAACTGGGATACTCCCTTCCCAATCTCTGCTTGCGTGATCCGTCGAACCAACTGAACCAAACGCTTTTCACTCAGCCCGCGTTGTTTGTGGTGAATGCGCTGACCTTTCTGAATCATTTGTCCGAGACCGGAAAGCTGCCTGTATTTGTCGCCGGTCATAGTCTCGGAGAGTACAACGCTCTTTTCGCAGCCGGCGTGTTCGATTTTCGAACTGGAGTTAGATTGGTAAAGCAGCGAGCAGTTCTCATGGCACGGGCATCTGGCGGTGGAATGGCCGCGGTGGTCGGCTTGATACCGGAACAAATACGACAAGCCTTGGCTGCAGCGGGGTTGAACTCGATTGACATTGCCAATTTGAATTCGCGAACCCAGACGGTCATCTCCGGCCCGGAAAAGGATTTGGGGACAAGCCAGACCATACTCGAACGGGCTGGAGCGCAGCTGTTCAAGCGCCTGCCGGTCAGCGCAGCGTTTCATTCGCGCTACATGGCAGAGGCTGAGCAGGACTTCGGAGCATTTCTGGAATCTTTCGTGTTCGCTGAACCGCGCATTCCGGTAGTTTCCAACGTCACCGCGCGACTCCACGAGCCGTCACAAATTCAGAAGATGCTTGCCCGACAGATCACGCAGCCGGTGCGCTGGACCGAAAGCATCCAGTGGCTCCTCCAGCAGCCAGACGCTGAGTTCCTCGAGCTGGGTCCAGGGAACGTGCTTGCCGGACTCATCCGTCGGATCAAAATGGAAACACCAGCGCTACCTGCCGCGCGCTGACCGCGCTTCAATTTATGAAGAAGATGATCTGGATGTTCGCCGGTCAGGGCTCGCAATACTATCAGATGGGACGGGAACTCTACGAACGCGAACCCGTGTTCCGTCAATTCGTGGAACGAGCCGACCGTCTCGTCCAGGAGCTCATTAACGAATCACTCGTCGAGGTCATTTATCGTCAGCGAGCAAATCGATTTGAACCGTTCCATCGGCTCCTGCATACTCATCCAGCGATCCTTATTTTTGAGTGCGCAATCGCTGAGGTGCTGTTGAGACGTGGTCTTCGTCCGGATTACCTTCTCGGTTACAGCTTAGGCGAATACGCTTGCCTGGTGATCTCGGGAACGATTTCCTTCGAAGTCGCACTGGTAACAGTCATTAAGCAGGCTGAATTCGTAGAGTACTGTGTGCCACGCGGACAAATGCTTGCCATTCTTGACTCGGCCGATCTAGTAGATCGCCATCCAGAGGCTTTCCGTAGATGCGCAGTGGCCGCTTACAACTCTCCCAGGAATTTTGTGGTCTCAGCTCCCACCGAAGCTCTGACGCAGCTCCAACAGTTCCTGAAAGCGAGAGAGATCCTTTCTGTTGAGTTACCCGTCGACTATCCATTTCATTCGCCGCATATCGACGTGCTGCAAACTGTCTCAGAGGCGATCTTCAGCCGAGTGGGTCTCTCTTCGCCCCAAATTCCAATCATCACAGCAGAACTGGGAGGGTTCTTGAACAAGCCTTCGGCGAAACATTTGTGGGACGTGACGCGCAATCTTGTTGATTTTGCCAAAACGATTCGCCAGCTCGAAGCATCTGGCCCCTACCTTTATGTGGACCTTGGGCCTTCTGGCAGCATGGCTACGGCAGTTAAGTACAATCTTAAAAGAGATTCTCAGTCTGAATTTCTGACTGTTTCCTCGCCTTTTGGCCATGAAGGTAAGAATCTCGAAAGCCTTTTTGAGAAGCGCGCCGAGAGCCTGCGAACCGCCAATACCTTTCGGGTTGAAAATCCCGGACCAACCAGCCGTCCCGACGGATCGTACTCTTCGTAACCGAGAGAGTCCTGCGAGTGATTAACGCAACCCATGGAATTTTTTAGGTTCTTAGAAAAGGAGTCAAAAGCTCTCGACCGGCGTCTCCTGATCCTCGGCGTCATCGCCGGGATGCTGAACATGTTTATCATTTTCACTCTGACGGTCGCTGCAGGTAAAGCAGTTCAGAGTGAATCCAACCTTTGGCAACTCGCCATAGTGGTTCTCGCTCTTTTTGGATTCTGGTTGAGCGAAAGCACTCTGATGCGACACATGACAATGATCGTAGAGCAGATCGTGGAGAGAGTTCGCGTACGCATCGTACACAAAATTCGGAACTCGGACCTGGCTTCGATCGAGCATATCGGGCGAGCGCCACCCTACAATCTCGTCTCGACGCATGCCATGACCATTTCCCGGGCGGCCGGCGGACTCATCAGCGGATTTACGTCTCTAGTACTTCTGTGCTGGGCTTTTCTCATCATTCTCTACCTTTCGGTTACTGCGTTCCTGATTTTGCTCGGCGCTCTGGCATTCATCCTCATCATGCTCAAGATCAATCAGGGAAGAATCGGCACTTGCCTGACCGCAGCATTGGGGGAGGACAACAAATTTGTTCATGGATTCGGAGATTTGCTCGACGGCTTCAAAGAGCTGAAGATGAATTCGGCGAAATTTCACGACTTTCTCGACGATCGACTAGAGCCTTTGGCAGCCAGGGCCAAAGAGTTTCGGACCGAAGCCGGATTGGTCCTTAACCGCAGCGTGTTATTGGCGACTGCTTCCCTCTTGATTGTCCTTGCCGCTCTGATTTTTATCCTGCCTGTGATTTCGCCAACTGAAGTGCCGAAGCTGATTAAGCTCACTACTTTCGTAGTCTTTATTTTCGGGCCCCTTGGTCAAGTAGTCGGCTTTTACCCGTTCCTCAATGAGGCGATAGCCTCCATTCGCGAAATCCAGCGGGTCGAAAAGCTTCTCGATTCGATTTATGAACATGGTTTGGCGGATCCCGTCTCCGAAGCTGAGCCGCCGCTTACTTTCAATACGCTCCGTTGCAACGGTCTTGCCTTTAGCTACCGCGATGAGCGTGGGCAACCATCATTCTCTCTTGAGCCGCTCGATTTCGAGCTTAACAGGGGTGAAACGGTTTTCATTTCCGGCGGTAACGGAAGCGGAAAATCAACTTTTCTCAAGGTCCTCGCCGGTCTTTATTCGCCGGCAAGCGGAAGCATAGCGGTCAATGGTGTGCCGATTGGCCGCGACAACCGTCAAAGTTATCGCAACATCTTTTCACCGATCTTTTCCGATTTCCATCTCTTCGATCGTATTTACGGCGTCAAAGAGGTGGACTATGATCGACTCCGAAGCCTTCTCGACCTCACCGACCTGTCGCACAAGACCTCGATCGTGGACCGCCAGATCAGCACAGTTGACCTTTCAAGTGGACAGCGGAAGCGTCTCGCGTTGGTGCTATCACTTTTGGAAGACAAACCGATTCTCCTGCTTGATGAGTGGGCCGCGGAACAGGATCCGCAATTTCGCCGCAAGTTTTATCGCGAAATTCTTCCTTGGCTGAAACAACAGGGGAAAACGGTGGTCGCCGTAACTCACGATGATGACCATTACGACGTCGCAGATCGGCTCCTGAAGATGCAGTTTGGAAACTTTGTTTAGTTATGAAAAGATGCGCCATTCTATACGCATTTCTCCTGAGCTTTTGTGCACTTGCCGGAGCACAAGAGATAAAAATCAAAGAAATTTACCGAAGAAGAATCACCGCGGACTATACTCGTTATGAATATGTCTTTTCGGTAACTAACCGCACGGCAGATAGATTAAGTCTTTTTATCGACGTCAACTTACTCGACTCGAACAAGAAGATAATAGACACGAGGTTCCTTAATTTTGAAACACCTGAGGGCTTAACGGAAACAAGTTCGATCGAATCAGACTATGCTCCCACAGTCGCCGGTACCTCCGGGACGACAGCTTCATTCTACAAGCTATCCATCAGAGACGTGAGCCGAAATAGAAACTATCAAGAACAAGGGGATTTAAATGTTCCAGTGATCCATAAACAAGGCTAGTGCATCGCCTATGAAATCTGCACGTTTCCTCGCAGGGGTTCTCTTTCTGGTTGGCCTTATCGTTGTTCTCCGCGTTTCGTCGATTGGAGCCGAAGCTGGAGACAATCTGCCAATCCGTTTGTATGTGCGAGAGGTGCCGCTCAAAATTCTCGGCAAGGAGGTTAAAGTGATGGAGATCGCGCAAGAAAGCGGTGCTGAAGGTTTCGATCCGCAGACGTCACAAGGGTTCGATGTTGAAGTGGTCAATCAGCTAAAAGAGCCAACGTCTATTCACTGGCACGGGATTCTGCTGCCGGCTCCGATGGACGGCGTACCATACGTCAACCAGGAACCCATTCCGCCGAATGGAACGATGACTTACAAATTCCCGCTCAAACAGAGCGGCACGTATTGGATGCACTCGCACTTTGGCTTGCAGGAACAGACGCTGAATTCCGCTCCGCTGATCCTCCAGAGCGAAGAACAAAAGGCCAAAGCGGATGAGCAATATGTTGTTCTGCTCAGCGATTTTTCATTTAACCCGCCGGGGCAGATTCTCAAGGAACTCAAATCCGGCATGAAAAAGATGAAGAGCGGCAGCTCGATGAATCAGATGCCAAAAAAGGAGAAACTCATCGCGCAAAAATGGGACGACGGCGCGCAGCGCTTCGTTCCTGCTACGGTCGAAGAAGAACTTCCCGACACCGATTTTAAATACGATGCGCTAATCGCCAACCGCCGCACCCTCGAAGATCCAGAGGTCTTCCGGGTCAAGTCGGGCCATACCGTGCTTTTGCGCATGATCGCCGGCTCATCCGCGACAAACTTTTTTGTCAATACTGGGGCGTTGACTGCAGAACTCACGGCCGTGGACGGCAAAGACGTCTTGCCGCTATCAGGTAATTACTTTCAATTGGGAATCGCGCAGCGAATCGACTTGCTGGTGAAAATCCCTGACGAAGGAGGTGTTTTCCCCGTCCTCGCGCAAGGCGAGGGAACCCGAAAGCAGTGCGGTGTCGTCTTGGCAACCGAAGGAGAAACAGTTTCCAAACTACCAATTCAGGCGGAATTTGCTACGGCTGGTTTGGATAACACACAGGAACTGAAGTTGACCGCTAAGAATCCTCTTCCGGAAAAGCCGGTGGACCGGTCTCTGCCATGCGTCCTTGGCGGAAGCATGGCAGATTATAACTGGACGATTAACGGCCTGGCGTATCCCAATGACAAAAGTCTCGATGTTAAGGAAGGGGAACGCGTGGAAATCTTGATACGAAACGATACTGCTATGTCGCATCCGATGCATCTGCATGGACACGACGTCCAGGTGGTCGAAATCGACGGTAAGAAGCTGAACGGCGCTCTGCGCGACACGTTGATAATCCCTCCAAAGTCAGCTACCAAAGTGATCTTCGATGCGAACAATCCGGGGATCTGGGCCTTTCACTGCCATATCCTCTATCATCTGGCGTCAGGGATGTTCACTGTGCTGAAGTATCAGGGAGCCGATACAGAATTCTGGAAACCCGAGAAGACGCTCAGCGAGTTGGCACCCTCAGGACAATAGCGGTGACCGAGGCGACGATAGCGCTCGGGGGAATTGATCACACAGAGGTCACAGAGGTCACGGAGTTGATTTTAAGAGTTGGGGTAAAATGGGAGCAGATGGTGTGCGGACAATTTTGATATTTCCTCTGTGACCTCCGTGACCTCTGTGTGAGCCTCCCAATTTTCGCGTCTTTTCGCGTGTTTCGCGGGCTCCATTTCCGATATTCGGGGGTCCTTGGAGGCCAGCGGTTCCACGTAAGCGAAGGTTAAACGAAAAGGTCATGGATTGACCGGGGTGGATTGCGGTGCAGGCGTTTCCTGAGTTACCGGCGGAATTGGTGAAGCCGTCGGCGAAGGTCCTGGCGTGCTGGACGACGCTGACGGGGTAGCAACGGGCACCGGCACAAGCAACCCGGGATTCGTGACAGCCGAGGGGATGGTCTTCTCAACCGGTGGTTCTTGGTACGGCGAAGAACTCGGCTGAGGCAGCAGCGGGACTTGGGTGGGGCTCGTGGAAGGGAGGGCCGAAGATGTGTCCAGGATCAGAGGAAGCCCGTTCTGTGCACCAATGACAATCACCTTCGCGTTCGCTGATTTCGACAGATCCAGCGTAGCTTCAATACCTTTCCACCGCAGAAAATTCGGCGAAATTCCCGGCGTGACAATTCTTTGAAAATCCCGAATCCCCTCAGCCTCGATCCGCTTGCGCTCGGCTTCCTTTTTTGCCACGCCGAGTACGTAATCATATTGAAGCACATTTTGTTGTTCCGTGAGTTTTGCCTCGATAGCCCTTTTGAGAGCGTCCGGGATGTAGACACCTGTGATCAAAATCTGATCAATCAAGATGTACTTTCCGGTCAGTCTCTCGATGGTTTTGTCCATCGCCTCTTCTAAGATACCGCGACTGGTCGAATACAACTTTTCGGCGGAATAGCTGCCCGCCACTGTGCGAAGCGCCAACTGGGTCTGTGGGATGACGATTTTTTGGACGTAGTCGGGCCCAATGTCCTTCTGCAGGAAAGCCAGACGCTTACGCAGCGGCCTGCAACGGACGGAGACTCTAATCAGAAGCTGCAACCCGTCTCCGCTGATAACGGAAAATTCGTACGGGACTTGCTGTAGGCGGACGTCGTAGTCGAAGATCGTGTCCCAAGGAAACTTCAATTGGAATCCTTCGCCGCGCACAGACTTGGTGTCCGTACCGCCGAAGAGAAGGCTGAAATAAACTCCCGCATGACCAGACTGGATATTTACGAAGATAGTTGGCCACAAGACAATGATCAAAAAGACCAGGACGAATGCGCTAATGACGAAGTTTATGTCGTTCCGTTCCCACCAACTCCATCGACGGTGGCGGTGAGGAGTTTGGTCAGATCCGGGAGGACCCGTAGCACCGCCTCTGCTGGAGGGCTGGATTGAAGCAACCATCGACGCTACTCGCGGTCAGGATAGCTAACGCGCTTCTTTCCGGCCGCCATCAAAAGGAGCAACCCAACCAGCGGGGTAAACAGAAACGAACTGAAAAAATAACCCCAGAATCCCAATGGTCGTGCCTTCCCAACGGCCGCAACGAGGAAACACAAACCAAAGTACACGAGAAAAAAAGTCATGCACGACTCCGGTCGGTAGCCTCGGTTTCTTTGGCAGGATCCGGCGATGCGGTTAAAGTAGGTCGCGGTTCCATAGAATTCTTACCGAGGGTTACAACGATTGATCATTAGGTTTTTGTAAATATCCGGCAAGAATAAAAATCAGAACTGTTCATTCGCGCAATGTGGTGACGTAGTTAGAACAATCTTTCCAATTTGTTCGTTCGACTCCATAAAACGATTTGCCATAATCCTCTACGTTTTTGTGTGCTCAAGAGCTTATCGTTTAATTAGCCAGAAGGTAGACTTTCCGCTGTTTGCCGCTGCCAGTTCCGGCCACCATCAACGGAGTGCAAGATAGCGCCACCGTAACCCACGCTCCAGAGTTGCGAACCGATGCTGAAGACGTCGAGTAAGTGATGTGCTGTTCCGCTCACTTGCGGCTGCCAGGTCTGGCCGCCATCAGCAGAATACAAGATTGTGCCGTCTGTGCCCACTATCCACAGCTCCGTCCCAACGCCGCAAAGAGCAGCCAATGTTTG
>DASZGG010000353.1:0-11589 GCA_035939025.1 Chthoniobacterales bacterium
ATGTCGTCCTTGCCGACCAGGTCAAGAGCCTTGACTGGCGCGCGCGAAAAGCCGTGCGGAAGGGCGCTGTCTCCGTCGAAGAACTCGCAGACGTCCGTGCGAAGATTCGGGCGCTCATCGGATAACAAATCAACTTATGAAAAACGATAAGCCACCCCGTCCCAGTCACTCTTGGTTCATTGCTCATTCAATTGCAGTCACCGTTCCGTTTTCGATGTAGGCAGCATCTGCAAGATTTTTGCCTCAGCGGGATCGTATCTGCAAGACGGTTTCTTCGGCTTTCTTTACCAATACCCCATTCTGGATTCCGGCCCATCCCAGTCGTTGGACTGATTCTACATCATACCCAAGCATGCCTCTGCCTAAACGCCAGTCTAGGTTTTCATCCAACAGAATGCGCATTCACTGATGCGCCATAGCATGCGCCTTAGATTCCTCCAGCAAGGCAAGGACTTGCTCCCGCTTCACACTGGGAAAACCTTCGAGAAAGTCTGCAATTGAGTCACCGGCCTCAAGATGGTCAAACAGACTCTTAATCGGTCCTCGGGTCCCGGCAAAGACAGGCTCGCCTCCGAGAATTTCCGGGTCCCGCGTAACGACTTTCTCCATGGAAATATCATAGCGCCGGCCGCAACCCTTTGCGAGCCAAAGCTGCTGCCGTCAATGGAAGCAACAATCTGGCAGCGCGTACGGGACTCGAACCACGTGTCGTGGCGTTGAGAGCACGTCGGCGCTCATAAAATTTAGCGCCAGCCACGAGATCATCTTCCGCTTCCGAGAGGATCTCAATCCTCACTTGAGCCGGTCATGGATTGAAACCTTGGCTTTTTCCCAATCGGCGAACGTAGCCTCACCGGACTGCACTCTACTCTCGGTTCCTTTTAAAAGATCCTGATGCCAACCTGGTGACTCGATGCGATCGGGTTCCCGACTTAAGTCCTCCCAGAGCGCTTCCATGGCTTGAAGTTTCTCTTCCAACGACATCTCATGCAATGGAAGGTTCGCCGACATTTGAAGATTAGCCTATCGCAGGAATGAGCAAAGCTCCAGGACCGATTGGTTTCTTTCATACCTGTGATAACCCGTGCGACCATTCCGGGTTCGTCGACGAACTGAAACGATATTTTGGGCGACCGTCGGCTCCGAGGGCTCGGGAAAATGGGCTAGCCAACTCCAAAGGCATATTAAACCGATCAAATCAGGAACGAAACACCGTCGCGCGCAGGCGACTGAACGATTTTCCGTGGCGGATCGGAGCCATCGTCTTGGCGCAACCCGCCAATGTTCACCTCGATCGGTCGGTGATTGAAATTCACTGCGACGGCGAGGATTTGATCGTTCAACGACCGATGCAATCTGACGAAGGTCCCTTCCGGTGCGCACAGTTGGCTGATCTCGGCATAACCCTGCTTGCAAGCCCAGCGTGTAACCGGGGACACTTCACCGGCGGCATTTCGCGGCGCCGATGCGCAAAACGTTCCGACCCAAATGACTGTCCCCTTGCCTGCCGCACGTTTGCAAACAGCCGGTTCGCCGTCCGAAAATCTGGCCAGAACATCGACCCCGTCTGCACAGACCGAGACCCATTGTCTTTGAAGCACCCCGATGAATTTCTCTCCCGGTAAATCATTCCAACGGACTTCAATTTTCTCGCAACAGTCAACGCCATCCAGTTTGAGGCCGACCAGGTCGCCAAGCAACCTGGAGTCGGACCGAAGCAAGCCAGTCTCGTCGAACAATCCGGCACAAGCTTCCAAAATCAGAGTCCCTCCCATTCTGGCGAAGAGTATCAATCCGTCCTCTTCCTGCATCGATAACGACAGCGCTGCAGGGACGTACAACGTCAGCAACCCCTGGATGAAAGCAGTTTCGATCGCGTCGCCGTGCAAGAAGCGAACAGGCACACGTTCGTCGAAAAACTTCCGGTACGCGCCGTACAAGGCCTCTGCGTAAAGCGCATCCCCTCGATTTGCGGCATAGGTGAAGATTGCCGAATGCCTGGAAACGTAGATTCCGTTGACCGGCAACAGGGGCGTTGCGCCCGCCAGTACTTTATCCGCTCGCGCTCGATTTGCGACGTCACACGCAGCTTCTGTCCGGCGCGAGGGACCGCCATCGATCGAGGTCAATCCGAAACCGGGAGCCTCCAGACCGGACGGCTCCGGCTTCCATTGCCAATAGAGAACTCCTTTCGCACCCCCGGCCAAGGCCCCCCAATTCCAGAGCCGAATCTCGTCGGGCGTCGCCACTGGACTCCCGAACGCTCCCCACAGTCCGCCTCCGGATTGCAGTTCACTCTGCCAGAACTCTTTGCCGGCCGCAGCTGCGGCCACCAGCTCGATGTTCATTAGATGTTGAACAAAGTCGTTTCCCATCAGCCACTTTGGAAAACTTGTCAGGCCAAACCTTTCAACCTTTTGCGCCAGAAGAAATTCGTCCGTTAACGTATGTCCGAGGCCTCCTTTACCGGTGCCGCCGAGATAACCGCTGAACGGCACATGGGTCATCGCGACTTTATCCGGTGCGACCGCTTTAACCGCCCGAACTCGGGATTCCAACCATCCGGCATGATTCTCAAGCCAGAATAGCCGCCAGTCGATCATGTCGGGATAAGTCCCAAAACGCGTCGGCGCGTTTACATCTTCCCATGTTGAATAGGCCCGATGCCAAAATCGGTTGAGCTCTTCAAGGGAACCGTACCGGGATTTTAGCCAGTGGAGAAATTTCTGCAGAGAATGGTCGCAATAGCAAAAAATATTGTTGGGATAGTCGAATGCCGGATCGATGTGTGGCTCGTTCCAGACGTCGAACGCAATCAATGCTGCATCGCCGGCATACCTGTGCGCTACCTCTGCGAGAAAACGATTCGCAAGAACCTCGACAGCCGGTTTGTCGCGGCACACTCCCGGCCACCCGCCGGACGGCAGATTTGCAGCCCCGCTAAAGCCCAATGCCAACCCGTTTTCCGCTTTGTATCGCGCGTCTGGATGCAGACGCTCCAGCCAGTATGGAGCCCCTTCCGGGACAAGGTTGATCACGGTCTGTAACCCTTTCGCGCCGCAAAGTTCAATCAGCTCATCGAGGTCGTCGAAATAGTAGGTGCCGTTTGATCGTTCAATCCAGGACCAGACGGCCCAGAGTTTAACCGTATTCATCCCTGAATCAGCAATGAGATTCAGATCGCTGCTCCAGGTCTCCCGATTCGGGAATGGAGGCCGATAGTACTGAGTGCCGAAGACCAGATCTGTCGTGCTCATCGATTGCCTTATCCTTTGACTGCTCCCCCAACCGTCCCTCTGGCCAGATATTTTTGCACAAAGAATCCCAGCAGAATCATCGGAACCATCGTGATCGTCGCCGCGGCGCTGCTCTTCCCCCAGTCCACCGAAATAGAACCGACAAATTTCGAAATCCCAACCGGTAACGTGTAGGTATCCAAGTTGGTTAGCTGCAGGGAAAACAACAACTCGTTCCAGGAATATTGCATCGACAATATTGCCGACGCCGCGAGCCCGGGCATGATCAGCGGGCTAACAATCATCCAGAAGATCTGCATCCGCGTACATCCGTCGATCTTTGCCGCCGATTCCAAATCGTCGGGGATATCCTGGATGAAACCCATGACCAGCCAAATTACAAAAGGCAGATTTATCGCGGTGTGGGCGAGAATCGGTCCCACATACGTTCCAAGCAGACCTGTTAGGTTCATAATTGCGAATAGTGGCAGCAGCATGGTGATCGCCGGGACAAGCTTTCCGAGCAGCAGAACGTTAGCAATAGTCATCGCAAATTTTGGCCGGAGACTCACGATAGAATAGGCAGCGAGAGCGCCAAAGCCGACTGACAAGAGCGATGAAGTTGCGCTGACAAAGAGACTATTCAGGAAGTATCGACCGAAGTCGCCTGAGGTCAGCGCTCGAATATAGTTCTCCAGTGTGGGAACAAAGAAGACCGTCGGCGGAACACTGAAGATATCCAGCTGCGTCTTGAAAGAATTCGAAATCACCAGCGCCACCGGCACCACCGTCCAAAGAAAAAATCCGCCAAGGAAGAACATCTTTAATCCGGCGGATAACAGCTTCGTTCCCATCGCAAACAAGTTATGCACGGATTCGCGACCCTCTCAGAAACGGCCCAAATAGTAAGGAGAGCACCACCATCATTATGATTGAGATCGCCATCGCGTATCCCATTTCGTACTGCTCAAAGCCTTTCTTGAAGGCGTAAATACTCAGCGATAACGTGGAGTTTGCCGGTCCGCCATTGGTAAGAGCATAGATAATGTCGAATACCCGAAATGCGTCGGTTCCGCGGATGATCAATACGACCACCAACACCTTCCGAAGCGATGGAAAAGTAATGCGGAGGAAGCGATTCCACCACCCGGCGCCGTCGATCCGGGCCGCTTCGTAAAGATCTCCAGGGATGGCCGCCAAGCCGGCCGTCGCGCACAACATGACAAAGGGCGTGGTTTCCCACACATCCGCAAGAACGACGCACAGCATTGACCAACCCGGCTGCTGAAGCCCTCCAAAGAACTGGTCACAACCGACCTGTTTCGCGATAAAATAAACGATTCCAAAAGTAGGATCGTACATGTATCGCCAGATCAACCCGACGATAATCGGAGAGATCAGGAGCGGAATACAGTAGACCCCGCGGAGGACCTTCGCGACCCACACTGGGATTGTCAGGAGAAGAATGGAAAAGCCGACGCCCAACAGCAGTTCCAGTAACAAAGCGCTGAACGTGAATACGAGCGTGAGCAACAGCGACTGGAGAGCGATCTTATCCTGAAAGAAACGCAGATAGTTCTGCAGAAACAGAAACTTGCCTTGCGTTTCAAATCCAGGCCGGAAGTCGAACAAGCTCATTGTGAATGCGTAGACAAGCGGTAACAGCATCGCCGCAATAACGACTGCCGCTGCAGGAGCAATCAGGACGACGGCGAGAAGATCGCCGTCGTGCCTCGATTTTGACGCGTTGCTCAACATCAAGACTTACTTGAAGTCGTTGGAGAGCTGTTGCTGAACTGACTCCAGTTCCGGCTTCGGTTCACCGCCGCCGGCTGCTATGCGTGACAATGCGGCCTGCATGGCGTCCATTAGCTTCGGTGAATTCTTGTCCCGGGGCTCGGTGTCTGCGTTCTCCAGCGATTCTGTGATCGCGGGAAGATACGGTGCTTTATTGACGAGATCAGGATCTGCCAAGACAGATTTTCTTGCGCAGACCTGCCCGTTTTTCAGGCTCATCGCTTTTTCGACTTGTTTGCTCGTCAGCCAGGCGGCGAGACGGAACGCTTCCTTCGGATGTTTGCTATCTGCTGTGACGCACCAGCTCCAGACCGACAATGTGCCAAACGGCCGCTGCTTGAACGGTAGAGGAGCGTAGCCGATCTTGCCGGCCACCTTGGACTCTTTCGGGTCTTCGAGTTGGCCGGCGAGGCCGGAGATCGTTATTCCATAGGGCGCCTGACCGAATTGGACCGCTTTGTTGACGTCATCAAAGTGCCAATTGGTGCTTCCGCGCATCGAGACGGCCACCAGGTCCTTCCAGAACTGACAGGTAGCGATGTTCTCCGGCGTGACAAGGTTTAACTTGCCGGCCGAGTCGAAGTAGCCGCCATTGTTTGAACGAGCGAGCGCAATCCAAACATCGACGGCCGCAAGACCCTCCTTCGCCGGCAAAGCAATCCCGGTCCCATTCTGATGCAATTTTGAGGCAATGGAAAGAGTGTCATCCCACGTCTTTGGCGTCTGCGCGCCAAGCCTCCCGAACACGTCCTTGTTAAAAACGACGAGTGGAGTTTGCACGAAAGTCGGCAACCCGTAGAGCTTGCTATCAATCGTGTCGGTCTGAATTAGGCTCTGCTCGAAATCTGCAAAATCAAAATCTTTTCCGGTTAACGCGGGATTGCTCAGGTAGTCATTCAGCGCGCGGAGATACCCGGAACTCACATATTCCGGAATCCAAACTTCCTGGGCAAAAACCAGATCATAGGCTCCGGTCTTGCCCCCCATGTTAAGCATCTGCTTCTGCCTCAACTGCCCGTAATCGATTGCATCCATTCGGACATGGATTCCAGTCGCTTTTTCGAACTCTCCAAGTATTGCCGCCTGATCATCGGCGTGGGACCCTGCCCAGCGCGAGATTACCAGCTGCACCTTTTCTCCTTCTTTGTCGCCGGCCTCGTCGACTCCCTTGGCGTCGGACTGGCTCTGTGTCAGTCCTTCATTACAGCCCAACAAACTGATTACCGCTGTCGACAACAGAGGCAACCATGGGATTACGTGTTTCATTGTTATTTGATTTCTATTTCTCGATACTAACAAAGCGGTTTGCCCGAGCGGATCGATAAGCCGCTTCGATTACTCGTGCGACCTTCAACGCGTCACGGAAAGTGGTGCGAAACGGCTCGCCTGACTGAAATCGCTTCACCACATCAGTAACCTCGCGCTTATAGTGCTGCACGTGTGTCGGCCAGCTCAGATAGTCATGCGGCTCGGTATCTCCAGGTTTGATGTGCGGACTTGTCCATCCTTGAAGCGCTTTGTCTTCCGTACTTTCCGAGTACAGGCAGAGTCCTGGAGCCTTTGTCGTTAAATCAACGAACAATGTGCCATCGGTCCCAAACAGTTGCAGCGTGCTTCGCATCCCGATGTCGATGTTGAGACTCCACAGCGTGCTTAACGACCCAAGCGCGCCACCCTCGAATCGGACGAGCGTCATTGCATTGTCTTCGACGCCGAGCGACGGCTTGGCTGTCTTCGCAGTCGCGCTACAGACGGCTTCCAAGTCGCCTACGAACCAGTGCAACAGGTCAAATGCATGCGAACCTTCATCAATAAGTGCGCCGCCTCCGCCGCGGATCGGATCTTCCATCCAATCGGCCATATAACCTGGGCACCCGATTTCCCGGATCCCGGCGAGGCCGATCACCGCTTGAACACTGATGATTTTCCCGAGCAATCCCTCGTCGATAATCTGCTTCGCGCGTTCAGCCTCAGGAATATACCGGCTACAGAATCCAACCGTGTTGCGTAGTCCCGCTGATTCCACTGCGCGTGTCATTTCCAGAGCGTCTGCGGCGTTGGTGGCCAGCGGTTTCTCGCAGAAGAGCGCTTTCCCGGCGCTAACCGTATCGAGAACCATCGCCTTGTGCTCGTTGTTCCCGGAATGGATAAACACGAGATCCAAGTCGCTCCGCTCCAGGAGTTCCCGGTAATCGCGGTATAAGCTGCCACCGAATTTGCGTTGCGCCTCGCAGACCCGTGCTTCATCGCGATCAGCGACCGCGACGATTTCCACGTCATTCGCCATCTCTTTCAGCGCGCGAGACCGAAACTCCGCGTGAATATGGTCGTAGCTGATCATTCCAACTCTAATCTTTGGCATATTCCGTTTCTGCGGGTTGCTTTGCCGCGGGCCATCGCCGGATTTCAAAGTTCTATTGGACGTTGTTGGCCGATAGATTGGTAGGCGGCATCGACCAGTTCCATGATTCGGAGTCCGTCTGCTCCGGTGGATTCGCACTGCTCTCCAGTCAGGAGGCAATCGCGAAAATGTCTGAACATCGCGAGATGACCGTCCTTAACAAAATGTTCGTCGATCGCGTGGTAGTGGAACAAAGAGCCTCCTCCTTCGCTGGCGCCACCAAGAGCGGACCGAATCGGATGACCAGACAAAAGGTCCAGATGGGCGTGTCCCTTCGTTCCAAAAATTTCAAATCGGCTATCGAACCCGCCTGCTAGGGACCAACTATCTTCCGTTTGCCCGATCATCCCGTTTGCGAACCGGATAATGATCACCGAGGTGTCTTCCACATCGTATGGGTGCAGGAACGTGCCTGCTTCCGCGTGAATTCTGACAGGGAGACTCTTGCCTGCGAACCAGTTCAGAAATGCCAGCCCGTGGACGGCCATGTCGATGACGCATCCGCCCCCACTCAATTGTCGATTCTGAAACCAATCCGCGTGCGGCTCCCCAATCCCTTCGCACGCTTTGATGCGAAAGACCTTCCCGTACGTGCCGGCGTCCACCATCGCCTTCAGGCGCCTGAGCGCGGGAATAAAATTGACATTCTCCGCATAAAACAGGCGGCGCCCAGACTTTTCTGCCGCCTCAACCATCTCCTTTGCCGCCGCCAAGTTCGATGCAAGCGGTTTGATGCAGATTACATCCTTGCCGTGCTCGAACGCAGCCAAGGCAAACTCACGATGGAGATGGTTCGGCGCACAGATGTTCACTATCTGCACCGCCGAGTCTGATACTAGTTGCTCAGGCGTTTCATAGGTTTTTGGGACGCCGAATCTTTCCGCTGTTTTCCTGGCCTTTGCAGGTTCGCGAGAGAGAATGCCAATAACCTTAAAGTCAGGGATCTGATCGAATACCGGCAACTGGATCATCTTCGCCCAAAACCCCGTCCCAACCATGCCAACACCAATCACAGTCCCCTCCCCTCCCACTCGACTCGAACCGGATCACCGGTTCGAATCGACTGACTGGCGAGGATGGCCAACCGTTGCGCCTCAATCGCATCGCGGCCAGTCGCCTCGGGCTGTGCTTTGCCCAAAATCGTATTTACAAAATGTTCCGCTTCGCCCTGGTATCCGTATTTCCAGAGCAGTCCGAGGTTGCTCCAACCTTCAGGTCGGGCTCCGCCGGGGGAGCGTTTTTTAATGTGAATATGCCCGCCTTGCTTTCCGACAAGATCGATAAGTATCGATCCCTGCGTCCCGTATACCTCTAACGTCTTGTCCCCAAAGCCTGTCGTCCAGCTGCCGAATATGTCACCCATCGAGCCGTTGCGAAAACGCATACTGCACATGATGTTGTCAGGGGTGCCGTACTTCTTTGCCCCCTCAAGCACGAAAGCTCCCCCGCTCGCAAACAGAAGTTCGACCTCTCCGGCGTACCATCGAAACAGATCCAACGTGTGGATGATCGTATCGATCAGGACCCCACCACCCTTGAGCGGATCATAGAACCATTCTGCCGACGGTTCCCAACCGAACACTGAAGATCGCAACGCGATAAGATTCCCAATCTCTCCCGACACAATAGCCTCTTTGACATCAGCGAAGGGTGGCGTGAATCGCACCATGAATCCGGCTTGGAGAACCACGCCGGCGGCTCTCGCGGCGCGATCGATCGCTTCGCAGGCTTCAACCGTAAGCGCCATCGGCTTCTGGCAGAAGATGTGTTTGCGGGCCTTTGCTGCCGCGATAGCAATTTCTTCGTGTAGAAATGTTGGCGTACAGATCAGCACCGCATCCACTTCGGGGCGAGCAAGCAGATCCTCATATCGCTCGAAGGTCAACGGGATGTCGAACTTGCCAGCCAGTCTCTCGGACGCCACCGGGACGACGTCCGCGACAGCGGCCAGTCTGGCTTGACCGAGCTTGGCATAGGCGGCCGAAATGACGTGCGAAATCCGGCCTGCACCTATAATTCCGATACCTATTCTCTCCATTGTTAGGAAGGCGTGAAGTTTCTAATGTCTGGCTCCAGCCAGCGATTCGTACGCGGTCAGATCGATCGCTTTTCCGCTCTTCGAGGATTCGTAGGCTGCCTCAATAAGCGTGAGCGCGATCCTGCCGTCATTTCCGGTCACACACGGCTCGCGACGCGCTCGGATGCTGTCCGCGAACTCCAGTAGTGCATCGCGGTAGCAAACTTCATATCGATCCTCGCCCAGCCAATCGTAGTATTGCCGGCCGCTGGTTCCCTTGCCCGAGACTTCCAGTTGCGGACTCTTTTGGTAATGAACATGAATTTCGCCATCTGTTCCTACGATCAGGCATTCCTCCTGGCTCGTGAGAGGCGCATACCAGGCCGGCGCATGCCAAGTGCTCTCAATCGTGACGATTTCTCCCTTGCTCGTCGTCACCACGCAGACGCCGTAATCGTCGACCTCGATGCGATGGTCCGTTAGATTTGCGACTTTCCCAAATGCCTGCACCGGCTCGGTTCCAAGTAAAAAACGGAGCGTATCGGCGTAGTGAATCCCATGATCGAGGAAACCTCCGGCTCCGCCTCGCTTAGGATCCGTGTACCATCCGGGCTCGGAGGCATTCGGATTGTCCCGAATAAAATTCAGCGGGCACCGGATCCCGATGCGCATCGAGAGCGGACGACCAATTGCGCCTTCCACGATCAATTCCTTTGCCTTCTTGTAGGGAGGAAGAAACCGGATCAGGTAGGCCATCATGAAGACGACGCCTGCCCCCTCGGCGGCGGCAACCATTTCGGCCGCCTCACGCACATTGATCGCGATCGGCTTATCCAATAGAACATGCTTTTTTTCACTTACACTGGCTAGCAGGTCGCCGTAGTGACTCGCGGTATCGCTGGTAATGATGACGGCGTCGATATCCGACCGCTCGAGCAGGGACTCCCGCGACTCGTGAACCTCCGGAACCTGATAGTTGCCGGCAAACTCTCTCGCCAGAGTGGTCCGTTCGTCGTAGACCGAGACTAGCGCCAATCCTGGCAACCCTTTCGCCAGATAATCCGCCATCGGATAGATATGGTAATGGTTGTGGAGTCCGATGATTCCTAATTTAATTTGATCGCTCACGTTGGATTGTGCGGTCGGTTCAGTGGTTACTGGTTGAAAAGGTTAGGTGTTGCCGTCGACCTGCGAACGACCAGTTTTGGAGTGAGACTGATTTTCTGACGGGCAACGGACATTGCGACTCCAGGCAACTGCGCATTAGAGCGTTCGATCCGGTCCATGAGGAGGCCGACAGCAAGGCGCGCGAGATCTTTCAGCGATGTCCCGATGCTGGTTAACGGGGGATACATGAATTCGCACGACGGAAGATCGTCATACCCGACGACGGATACATCGTCCGGAATCTTGTAGCCCATTTCGTAAAGCGCTCTGTAGACGCCAAACGCGAGCGTGTCATTGTGCGCGAAGATAGCGGTCGGGCACCAGGCGGAGCGCATCACCTCCCGTACGACCCGATATCCGTACAATGGATCGTCTGCTTCGCAGAATGTCAGGTTATCGTCCAGTTGATGCTGGCGGATAAAATTGTGATATGCGCCGATTCGTTGTTTTTTGACACTCCCGTTTTCGGCTGGACCGATGTAGGCGATGCGGCGGTGCCCCAATTTGTGCAGATGGTCCATCGCCTTGTGCGCGCCGGTGAAGTTATCGATCGCGACGGCGTCAGCCTCGAGATCCTCGATGTCGCCGAGCAACACGACCGGGAAATTTTGCGCCAGCAAATTCTGGAGAACATCGAGATTCTCTGTCGCTTCTGTGGGAGAAATCAACAATCCATCAACTCCGCGGGACAGCAGGCTTTCGATCCCCCGTCGCTCATTCTCCGGATGCTTGAGGCTGCTATAGATGTAGGAGCCGTATTTGACCTCTTCTGCGGCGGTCTGCACGCTCTCTGCTAATTCGCTATAAAATGACCATGAAAGGTTGTCGACGACATAACCGATCGCATGCGATCGGCTGCTGACCAATCCCCGGGCGAGAAGATTTGGCCGGTACCCAAGTTCCTGAGCGACAGTTTTGACCCGCTTCCTCACTTCGAGAGTGATCCGGGAATCGTTCTTGAGTGCGCGCGA
>DASZGG010000354.1:0-3889 GCA_035939025.1 Chthoniobacterales bacterium
TCCGCCGCAGCGGCAACAGTTTTGCGCCGTACCCTGACTTCAGCTCGGGCCGGCACTCCGCCGCTGCCGAACGCGCCCGTAACGTTGAACGTGATTGATGTTGCCGGCAATCTGCGCCTGACCCAAACGAGCATTGAGAGCTATCGGAAAGGTAACCCAAAGCTCGTCGACAAAATTCGTTTCACCCAGGCTCCCGCTCCGGAGCTCCCGAGCAAGATTAAGGCGCAACAAGACGCCGGCCGTCTTGATATCGATTTGGTGCTGACCGGGTTGGATGGACTTGCGGCCGGCATCGAACAGGATCTATGGCTCCGATTGATGCCGGACTATCAGGATAAATTTCCAGGCCTCGAGACGAATTATCTGCCGGCCGCGCGGAAAATGGATGAACTTGCCAAGGGGTTCGCGATCACTGTTACTTTTTATCCCTCAGGTCCACTTCTGGAGTACGCGCCGGAGCGCGTGAAAGACCCGCCAACCAGCACAGACGACCTGCTGGCATGGTGCAAAAAGAATTCCGGAAAATTTATGTATGCTCGACCAGCCAATTCCGGTCCCGGACGAACCTTATTGATGGGGTTGCCTTACCTCCTTGGGGACAGTAATCCAAAGGATCCTGTCGATGGTTGGTCCAAGACCTGGTCTTATCTGAAAGAGTTGAATACCTTCATCGAGTACTATCCTTCCGGAACAACGGCGACCATGAAGGAATTTGGCGAGGGCTCGCGGGACCTCATCGCCACTACCACCGGATGGGACATCAATCCACGCGTCCTTGGTATCGTCCCGAAATCGGCTGAGATCTCGGTACTCCACGGCTTTCATTGGGTGAGCGACGCACATTATATGGCGGTCCCCAAAGGTATCGCACCGGAGAAGTTGGCGGTTCTCCTCGATCTGATGGCGTTTTTACTGCGGCCGGAGGAGCAGGCAGCTGTCTATGATGAGGGATATTTTTATCCCGGTCCGGCAATCAAAGATATCCCGCTGTCGATGGCTCCAGCGCAGAGCCGGCAAGCCATCGGCGAATTTGGCCGGCCAGAGTACGAAAAACTTATCGCCGAACACCCAATAGAGACTCCGCTCGACTCCATGGCGATGGTAACGGCGTTCCGCCGCTGGGATGAAGAAATCGGAGCAGCCAAACTAAAGTGAAGCGCCCAGCCTCTTTTGCCGACGTAAACGAAGCCTCCGGCTTTTGCATCGGCGGTAAGACGCCGGTGTCTGCTGGATGGAAGCAGAATTTTCAACAACTCCGTATCCAAAGAATCAGTCGAAACTTTGGAACCGCTGTTGCGCTTGCCGGGTTGGACCTGACGATCCAGTCCGGTGAGTTTATCGCGTTGCTTGGCCCGTCCGGATGCGGGAAATCGACGGCACTCAATTGTCTGGCCGGGCTGCTGTCGTTAACCGGCGGAAGTATCTGGCTTGATGAACAAAGGATCGATCAGTTGCGCCCGGAGCGCCGCGGTTTCGGCATGGTATTCCAAAACTATGCGCTTTTCCCACATTTGACGGTCCGCCGCAACATCGGGTTCGGCTTGGCGATGCGCGGAATCCCCGGAAAAGAGATACGTCGCCGCGTTGACTCTGTACTTGAGCTCGTCCAGTTGCAGGCGCACGCAGAAAAGTTGCCGGGCCGCCTCTCGGGCGGTCAACAGCAGCGAGTCGCAATTGCCCGTGCCATCGTGATCGAGCCACCGGTTATATTGATGGACGAGCCGCTCTCCAATCTGGACGCCAAGCTCCGTCTGGAAATGCGCGCAGAGATCAAACGCATCCACCGGGACCTGGGTCGCACCACAGTCTACGTGACTCACGATCAGGATGAGGCCTTGTCGTTGGCCGATCGAATTGTGGTTTTAAACGACGGGTGCACCCAGCAAATTGGTTCGCCTGAAGAGCTCTATGGCAAACCGGCGAATCTTCAGGTTGCACGTTTCATGGGCTACCGAAACATTCTCGAGCTTGATCTGGAGCGAATGGAAGGTTCTTTCGCTTTTCTCGCGAGACCCGGGCTCCGACTCCAAGGCGTTGCACAGGAAGTTCTAAGTTCCGAGCGCGCCGTCGTTGCTATTCGTCCGGATGACATTGCGATAGGTCTCGCTGAACGGACGATCGACGAAGCGCCTCCTCGCAATGTCATCTTTGGCCAAGCTGAGATCGTGGAGTATTGCGGTCGCGATTATCTGGTGGATGTTTTGACCGAATCCGGCGCCCTCCTGCGGGCCCGAACGCCGAGACGAGTCGCAACCGGCGAATGGTTAAGATTACAGGTTTCACCTGACCGCGTACTCACGTTTTCTCCCGAATGAGCTCAACGGAGTCTATCGAAACGGGCTCGAAAAGCCAATCACTTGACGGGACGATTCTGCTGATTGTGCCGGGCGTATGCCTGGTTTTGCTCCTCTTCCTCTATCCCTTTTTGTACGGGTTCGTTCTCTCGTTCTCCGGGCATCAGGGCACAGGTCTGGCAAACTATACTAAGTTTTTTTCAACTCCCTTTCTCAGGCAAACGATCGCGACGACTCTTTGGATATCATTCCCGGCTACGGTGGTTAACATTGGGTTGGCGCTGCCGATCGCGTTCGTGACACGCAGGCATCCACTCCAGCGTCTGGTGACAACGATCCTGGTAGTGCCGATAACTTTGGGGACGGTACTGATCGCTGAGGGGCTTCTCATTTACCTCGGACCGCAGGGCTGGTTAAACCGCTTTTTGTTAGTGACTCATCTGTCGACCTCGATCGTTCATCTGACTCACAATTATTGGGGTGTATTCCTTTCCCTCGTCATTAGTGGGTTTCCCTTTGCCTATTTGCTCCTTCTCAGCTATCTCACCGGTATCGATCCTGTCCTTTCGCAGGCCGCCGCCACGCTGGGAGCAACCCCATGGCGGCAGTTCATTCATATCTATTTGCCACTCCTTGTTCCCGGTTTGGCAATCGGCTTCTGCCTCTCTTTTGTTCAGGCTTTTTCGGTGTTCCCTTCCGCGGTGTTACTGGGTGCGCCGGCCGGTCCGACGCGCGTGATTTCGATCGCCGCCTATCAGGCGGCCTTTGAAGATTACGACTATCCGATGGCCTCTGCGATTGCCATGATCATGGCAGGAGTCCAGCTGATTGTCGTCGTATTCATTCTGGCCGCCCGGGCTTTGTTCTACCGCGGTCCAACCGCCGGGGCAAAAGGCTGAATTTAAGCATGAGAGCAGGAGCGTCAACGATCCAACAATTGGTGACCAACCTATGGAACGGCATAATCTGGCTCGTGATCGGCGTTTTTATTGTTAACGTACTCGGATTGATCGCGGCAGTGGTTGTAAACTCTTTTGCTACGCGGTGGCTGGGTACATGGCTGCCGTCGGGCTTCACTTTGCAGTGGTACAGTTCGGCCTGGACTGAATTTCAGCTCGATAGCGTCCTGGTGGTCACCGTAGAAGTGGTCCTTGCAGTCGTGGCTATTTCGCTGCTGGTTGGCGTACCCGCCGCTTACGCTTTGGCTCGGCGAAATTTTCGCTACAAGCGAGCGATTGTTCTCCTTTTTGTCCTGCCTTTACTAGTTCCACCGATGACGTACGGAATCCCTCTCGCGACCGTCCTCTATCGGCTGCATCTTGCGGGAACGATCGCTGGCGTCATCCTGGCTAACCTGGTGCCAACCGTACCATTCGTTGTGTTGGTCATGACGCCGTTTGTCGAGCAGATCGACCCGAGACTCGAAGCCGCTGCACGAGTTTTCGGTGCAGGGACACTCCGCCTGTTCGTTTACGTTTTGGTCCCGTTGCTCTCTCCGGGAATTCTCGCAGCCGGCCTGCTTGTTTTGGTACGAACGATTGCCATGTTCGAACTAACGTTCCTGACAGCCGGTCCCGACAGTCAGACGCTGGTTG
>DASZGG010000355.1:0-13591 GCA_035939025.1 Chthoniobacterales bacterium
TTAGTGACCCTTGGTGTGAGTCTTTCATCTACCCAATTCGGCGGAATTGATGATGAACGCTCCCGCTTTGCGCATTTCCCCAATTGCGGTTGTCGAGTCGTCCGGCTTCAGATTGACGCCCCGGCACGCGTCTTCAATCACGGAGGTCCGAATGCCTAAGCTGATACTATCGAGGGCGGAATACTTGACGCAATAATCCGTAGCAAGGCCGCAGATAAAAAGTTCATTGACGTTTCGTTCCTGCAAGTAGTCGCTTAGCCCCGTAGAACGTTTCCGGGCGTTATCAAAAAAACTACTGTAGCTATCGATTCCGGGATCTGTTCCTTTCCGGAATATTTTCGCAAAGCGGTCCGTACGAAGTTGGGCGGAGAAGTCGGCGCCGGGTGATCCTTGAACGCAATGGACCGGCCACAATACCTGCATGGTTCCGTTCAAATCAATGATTTCGCCGGGGCGACGGTTTGGATGGTTAGTGGCGAAGCTCCCATGATTTGCCGGATGCCAATCCTGGGTGGCCATGATGAGATCGAAACATTCCACTAATCGGTTTGCGATCGGTATTACTTTGTCGCCGTCGGGCACGGCCAAGGCTCCGCCTGGCAGGAAGTCGTTCTGTATATCGACCACGAGGAGCGCGTTCATACTGGCAATTTAACCCAAATACGAAGAGAAGAGGTAAACCGCAGATTCCAAAGATTTCACGGCTAACCAGAAGGGTAAACCTATTCAGCCTCTGCTCCTTCACGCCTGGCTTCTTGCATTAGCCGTGCCTTCGATTCATGAAGCCCGAGTTCCAAGCCGACAGGATAGATTTGAGGGTTAAGAAGGCGCTTAACAGAGGCGTGAAAGCGATTCAACTCCGTCTGTGCCAGGCTGCGGCTCTGAGAGATCGATGGGCGCTCGTAAACAAGCTCGCCCTGCCGAAATATCGGCACCAACAGGTCATGACATTTCACGGTTCCCGCGATCCTTCTTCGAATCGTAACATCCGCTATATCTACGATGTCACGACCTTTGGAGACTCCCACCAAATCGTCGTAAATCATGTCTGCAATGTATTCGTTTTTGTGTTCGAATCGACGAACTTGGAGTGAACCGGGATTCGACACTTTGACGGCTTGCTCCGACAATTTGACCTTTTTTTGCCATGAGCCGCCTTTGGCGCGTATCGCGCCGAGCTTATAGACGCCCCCGAGAGCCGGCTGATCGAATGCTGTGACCAGTCTCGTTCCCACGCCCCATAGGTCAATCAATGCGCCTTGCTCTTTGAGGCTGCTGATGACGTATTCATCAAGGTCGTTGCTGGCAAGGATTTTTGCCGAGCTAAACCCGGCTTTGTCGAGAATTGCTCGTGCCTCGATGCTCAGGTAGGTCAGATCGCCCGAATCCAACCGAATTCCGGCTAGATCTTTGCCGATAGACTTCAGCCATCGACCAACCTCGACGGCGTGATGAACGCCTTCGATAGAGTCGTAGGTGTCTACCAGGAAAATACAATTCCCCGGCATGGCCTCGGCGTACGCCCGAAATGCCTCTAATTCCGTTTGAAACGACATGACCCAACTGTGTGCGTGCGTGCCGCGAACAGGGATGCCAAAGACCTTGCCCGCAAGCAGGTTTGAAGTTCCGACGCAGCCTCCGATGTACGCGGCGCGGCTGGCTGCGAGGGCGCCATCAGGTCCGTGGGCGCGCCGTAGCCCAAACTCAACCACCGGCTCTCCCCGGGCCGCCAAGCAGATCCGTGCTGATTTTGTCGCAATCAGGGTCTGAAAGTTCAGAATATTCAGGAGAGCGGTCTCGAATAATTGGCCTTGGAGCAGCGAGCCGTGGATGCGCAGTAGAGGTTCATGCGGGAATACCACGTTTCCCTCGGGAATCGCATCGACGTCACAAGCAAACCTCAGTGTCTGGAGATAGTCCAAAAATTCATTTTCAAACAATGGTTCGCCGTCCGATCCTTGGAGTTCGGCAAGATAGGAAAGATCGTCCGGATGGAACCCGAAGTTCTGAAGGTAATCGATGGCATCACCCAGGCCGCAAGCGATGGTGTAACCGCCGTTGAACGGTTGCTGGCGAAAAAACAAGTGGAATACCGCCTGATGCTCCAACATGGCCTCTTTCCAGTAACCATAGGCCATGGTCAGCTCGTAAAGGTCAGTTAAGAGTGCTGGCGGAATTCGGGAGCGCGTCCCTAGCGGCTCGGCTAATGGGCGATTCTTTGCTTTCAACGGAGTGATGACGAATTATTTTCACACCAGCGATCGGCGCTGAACGCGCGACCGAACGGTCCTTTTGCTGATGTTGCGGGACGATCCCTTATCCTTATATGCGAGACGTTGCACTAGTTCCCGGACTGAGCCCACTTGATGAACTCTTTCGGGCCGCCCTCCAAATAGCCGACCTGGCGTCTCATCTCCGTGCCGGCTTGATCCAAAAGCACATAGGTCGGGAATCCTTCGATGGTAAATTTCTGTTGCAATTTCAGGTTCTGTTCGGCTTCAGCAGGAGGCATCTTTTTCTTTCTGGGAAAGTCGAGCTTCACGAGAATTAGCTTATGCGCGGCGAAAGCCTTAAATTCAGGTCGGGTAAGAACTTCCTTGTCCATCTGGACGCAATATGGACACCAATCGGAACCAGTGAAATCCAACAGCACGCGCTTCTTTTCTTGTGCCGCTTGAGCTAAAGCCTGTTTGTAATCGGTTTGCCAGATTCCCGAGCTTTTGCCGGCGCCAGACGGATTTTCGCTGTCTGTTGAGCTTTCCGCCGCGGGGGTGGAAACGGTGGAATCCGCGGCAAAGGCTGGGGCAATGAGCGCCCCTAAAATCGCCGCTATCACTGGCCTTAACGTTGAAGAGTATGGATTGGTTCGTGAGCGCATAGAGTTAAGTAATCTCAAGTTAGCGGAGGAAAGAATCGACTTCTTCGTCGTAGGCGTTAAATGGGTCCGGCATCGGCAAGTAGTCCTGGCTCTCCAGAGCAACGGAGTCCCAATTGATAATATAAGGAAGATTCCGTTTTTGAAATTGGGCTACGGCTCGCGACCTGCCTTTGGCCCGAGTATTTTGCGGCGGAATTCGCATCGCTTCCTCCCGGCGAACAGCGGAGTTAAATTCGCCGATGGCCTTCGCCGGTTTTAAACCGAAGAACAAGCCCTTGTTCGGATTGATATTATGGTATTCGAGATCGAGACTTTGCAGCCAGGGATCTTGCCAAGTCAAACCTTCTTCCTCCATAAACACGCTTAGGAGCCATTTTTTCGAGATCCAATCAACGCCGCCGATCAAGAGCTCAGGTTTGTTACGGATGGCATCCAGGGTGAAACTCCAACTTTCGAGAATCCAGTCTGTTTCTTTGTCCTGACCAGAAAGATGGTGGTGCGCGTATTCGAGAAATTGGTATTGGATGTCCAGTGCATCTCGCCGGGTGCCGTCATCCATTTCGACGAGCCATTGGCCATCGGGATCGCGCGAAATTTCTCGTGTGGCCAACACAGCGTCTCGTAACGCAATGTGGGTTGGGAGCAGGTTTTCCTCAAGCAAAGTGAGCACACAAACGGTCGTCCCGACTTTCAACGCGGTCGCGAACGGGCTCATATTGGAATCGCCAATCAAGAGATGTAGCCGGCGGTATTTCCGATAATCGGCAAGCGGTTCGTCGCGGGCATTAATGATTGCCCGATTGAATTGTACCCATTGGTAAATGTCATTGACGATGTGGTCAGCCCTTTGGCTGATCTGAAAATTCACATGCCCGGGCCGGTCGGGTAGTTCGAAATCAAATGCGAGCGGATTTGCCTGCCCAACCCGTCCGGCGCCGGAAAAGATCTGGCGGGTCGCCAAGAAGGCAAGCAGAGAGGCCAGGACCTCGGGCGTAAACTGTGCTTCCCGGCGCATGAGATAATTCTCGTGGCAGCCAAATGTCGCGCCCGTATGATGGTCGACATTGTTTTTCAGGAAAGCGACTTGATCTTCGACATCCATTTCAGTGAGCGCCCGGTTCAGCATCAGATCTCCCGCGATATCGAATGACACCAGATCTCGCAGGTTAATACATTCCGGCGAAGAATACTCCAGATGGCCCATGTCAAGGTAGAGCCGACCGCCATTCAAAAGAAAACCGCCGTTTCCCGGCGGTTCTTCGTAATCCCGATAGTGCAAGTCTATCGCGCCGACATGACATTTCCTGAATAGATAATTCTTAACCTTGACCGGCCAGGCATCCGCCTGGCTCTGAGCCTGATCTTCTGAGATCAAACACCCATACTCCGTCTCGAGACCGACAATCCGGTTCATCGGTTCGCAGCTTCGGATGAAAAACGTGCCCAGGCAACCTAGAAGTCGCTCGAAAACCGCAATTATCCTTTGTGGTCGTCCTTCTTTTTTGGGTTATTATTTTTGGCGGCTGCTGGGTGAGGTGGTGCTTGCGGGTGAGCGGCTTGCGCAAGGTGGGGAGGAGGCTGCGGGGGCGGTTGATGAACCGCTTGTTGTTGTAGGTGGGCTTTCTCCAACTTTTCGGTGTGATGTTGCGGCTGCGGGTGCGCCACAGCGTACTGCGCGTGCTGGCTAACTTTGGTTTGTGGAGGATGGGGCGGCTCTTTTTTGAGCTCTTCCTTCTTGCCTTTCGACGATTCTTCGCGCGTGGCCTGCTTTTTCGGTGGGTTCGCGTTTTCAGGTTGGCCTCTCCCGATCTGTCCCTTCTCCTTCTGCGCCTTCTCTGCCTCCAGCTTCTGCTGTTCCGCAGTGGCATTATTTCCGGGCTTTTCAATGAACGGCTGCAATTTGCCGTTGGGACCTTGCTGACCTTTTGCAGGTCCGCCTGGAGTTTGTGGTTCTCCCTTTGTGACCGCCTGGATTTGGGGTTTGGCAGGTAGAACCGGTTTGGCCGGCAAAGTTTGCGGCACTGGAGTCTGCTGTGCGAATTTGTGCCGGAGCTGTTCGGCTTGCCCTTGCGGAACGCTCTGCCAACCTCGCTCGACTTGCGCCTTTCCGAGCTGTTTCGCAACTTGGGGCTGCGCAGTAGCGATCGGTTTCAACTTCTGTGGCGGCGCAATGACGTTGAGCTGGTTACCCTGTGCTGCCGTTTTAAAGGCAGCGTTACGCTGCGTTTGGGCCGCATAATTGATCTTGTAAGTCGGGATCTGTTGGCCCGCCTGCTGCTGAACCAGCTGCGATACCCGCTGGTATCGCGGCCCATTGTTGTAAATTACGCTATTATTATATGTAATGTTCGTAATATTCGTCGTCCGGTTTATCAGAATCAGGTTCTGTTGCTGGGGCGCGCAAAATTCCCTGTATGACGGACGACCAAAATCTCCGATCCGGATAAATGCGAATGCTGCTGGGCCGATATCGTAGTAACTGTCGCACCAAGGTTGGAAGCCGACATTCGCACTGAAAGATGCCTCAGGCGGCAGTGGCGCCCAGCCGACGTAGTCGTCGTTATCCGTTTGACGCCATGAGACCCACCCGGGAGCCCATTGATCGCCCGGCACCCAAATCCAGCCGGTTCCGGAAACCCTAATCCAGCGTCCATAGTGGTAGGTGGCCCATCCGAAGTCTTCGTTTGAATCCCAGAACCAACCACGGTCCGTCCATACCCAGTGCCCGTCAGCGTACGGGCGCCAGTCACTGGTCGATTCTGCCACATTCGGCTGCCAGACATATCCGTAGTCGTCGTCGTAGAACCAACGACCGTCCGGCGCCAGTCGATCATAGAAAACATCGTAGGTGCCTTCCGAATCCGACTCAGTCTCGACGTTGGAGTCGGCATCTTCTTGTTGGTACGCCACATAAAGACTTCCGTGGTTGGCCGAGCGCCGATCGGCACTGGACGAGGCGAAAGTCGTGAGCGTGAAGGCCGCAGCTGCGCAGACCAGCGGCGGAACAAGTTTATTCATAAGAGAGTTGAATGTTTGGACCTTATTATAGTCCAACTTATTCAAGCGCATTGAGATTTGCGAGGCGCTATATGTAGGCGAAGCGCCCCGCGTCGCTTCTTTTCAGCGTAAGCGAAGGCTCCAGCCTTTGCGTCCTATAACGCGAGCCATACAGGCGAAGGCTGGAGCCTTCGCTTACGCGAGACAGCACCCTCCCTAAAAAACAGTTGCACGACAGCTTCGCTTTGGAATTGATTCAACGATGAATTCTTCGGTCCGGGTTCGTTTCGCACCTTCGCCTACCGGCTTCCTGCATGTGGGAGGCGCGAGAACGGCGTTATTTAACTGGCTTTTCGCCCGGCACAATCAAGGAACGTTTCTGTTGAGAATAGAGGATACGGACAAGAGCCGGGAGCGAGACCAGGCAGTGCAAGCAATTTACGAGGGTTTGCGCTGGCTCGGCCTCGATTGGGATGAGGGCGCGGGACGCGGCGGCGACTACGGCCCCTATTTCCAGAGCGAGCGGAATGCGATCTACGAGAAGTACTTGAACCTGCTGGAAGCAAAGGGGGTCCTCTACGCGGATGAGGGCGCCGTTCGTTTCCGGTCTCCTCGGAAATCCGTGATCGTCGATGATCTCGTCTGCGGCAGGATTGAATTCGACCGCAGCACAGATCCTGATATGACTATTCGGCGTCCGGACGGATCGTGGATCTTTCATTTTGTCAACGTCGTCGACGACATAGAAATGAGAATTTCTCACGTCATCAGAGGCGAAGACCATCTGACCAATAGCTCAAAACATGTTGAGCTTTACGAAGCGCTGGGCGTACCTCCGCCGCGTTTCGCTCACATCCCGCTGATCTTGAATCGAGATGGCTCGAAGATGAGCAAGCGCGACGAGGGTTCCAGCATCTCGAGTTACATCGAACAAGGGTATGCTCCGGAAGCAGTCCGAAATTATCTCTGTCTCCTCGGTTGGTCTCCGAAGGACAATCGTGAAAAGATTGAGATCGAGGAAGTGGTTCATTTGTTTGACCTGGCAAACATAAATCGCCGTAACGCCGCGTTCGATCTCGACAAATGCTATTGGTTAAACGGTCAGTACGTGTTGCAGATGCCCTTGGGCCGGTTTCGGGAGTTAAGTGAACCATTTGTCCGAAAGGCCGGCATTACAGTCTCGGACGAAGCGTATTTTCTTAAGGTGCTCGAGATTGTGAAGGAAAAGATAAAACTCTTCAGAGACGTTCCGGACTGGATTGGATACTTTTTTACGGAGAGTTATCCTTTTGATTCTGAGTCAGTGGCAAATACTCTGAAAAGGCCCGGAGCGCTTGATCGTCTCAGACACCTTCGGCAGAGGTACGGAGGGGAGGAAGATTGGTCGGCGGCCGCTCTCGAAGCAGCTCTGAAGCAACTCGGAACGGAAATCGGATGTAAGACTAGCGAACTGGTACATCCGGCGCGTGTCGCTGTGAGCGGCCGATCGGTTGGTCCGAGCCTCTATCACATGTTGGAAGTCATGGGCAAACCGCGAGTCCTGCAGCGGATGGATCGAGCTCTCTATGAGTTCAGTTAGCGGATGAGTTCGCTTACACTCCAGGCATTGCGCGATTGCGAGGATCCTGAGCTTCGCCTCTTGGTGATTGGAGATCCTGTTGACCACTCTCTCTCCCCTCCAATGCATAACGCGGGCCTCCAGTTTCTCCATCTCCCATGCCGTTATGGCCGCTTACGCGTTAGTCCGGAAGATCTGGGCGAAGCATTTCGGGTCCTGCGCGGGCAGGACTTTATTGGGTGGAATCTGACTTTGCCGCATAAATTGGCCGCGGTAGATCTAATGGACGGACTCGATCCGCTGGCGGAGCGCCTTGGCGCGGTGAACACCGTGGTAAATCAATCCGGAAGACTGTTTGGCTTCAACACTGACGGCAGAGGACTGGTGGCTGCGATAACGGAAGCGTTCGGATGCAGCATGCAGTCCCTCCGGATCGCTCTTTTGGGCGCGGGCGGAGGAGCTGGACAGGCAGCGGCTCGTTACCTTTCGGAACTCAATGTCCCGCTGCTGATTTTGTTAAACCGAACTGTTGCAAAGGCCGAACGGCTCGCTCACGAACTTGCCAATGCTTCGGAAACAGAGATCCGGGTGGAACACTGGGAGAATTTCCCAGATGTGTGCGGCGAGGTTGATCTGATCGTGAATGCATCTTCCGTGGGGTTGGAAGGGGGGGCCGTGCACGAGGCACTAAATGCCATTGAATCACGGCATCTTGTTTTTGACATGGTTTACGGACCGCGGGAAACGCCCTTGGTGCGGTTCGCCCGAGAAAGCGGTGCGAGGTCGACCGATGGACTTCTGATGTTGCTTTACCAGGGAGTATTCGCTTTCGAGATCTGGTTCGGGAAACCAGCCCCTGTTCAAGCGATGCGCGAGGCGTTGTTCAAGGCAGCCGGCAGGGTTCGGTAAAGACCTCTTCCGGGGCGATAGGTGTGGGCGCGAATGAATGCGTTGATGGCCAAACGGCGTGGTAGGGACGCGCTCCTGCGCGATCCGGGGTGTGTATGTGTCGAAGGCCTTTTCCCGCGTTTGCCGATGCCCGCTGCCGCGAGTTGCGGAGATATGGCGCTTGTTCACAGTCTTTGAACGTGCAACGCCGGATCGCGCGGGAGAGCGTCCCTACCACTTAAGGTTCGCTCTAAACAACCGCTAATACTACTACGCCCTTTGCACTGGCACTCACACTGACACTTAGAAGTTGTGGTTCGCCTGAAGGCCTGTAACGTTTCGCGGTCAATCGGTCATGGCGCTCGTTGAACCACTAATAGAAATAGCAAAGGCCAGTGGATGCTCAGACTTGGCTGCGTGCCGGAACGTCGTTCAGGCTGCTGCCGAAGAACAGCGTTCCCTCATTTACTCGCTATTGGAATCGAGATTGGTGGATGAAACCGCGTTTTTGAAAGGCGTCAGCCGCTGGTTGGAGATTCCATGGTGGAGCGAACCGATCACCGGCGTGCCAGGGCCTTTACGGGAGAAGGTGCCGGCCAAGACTGCTCTTCGCTACCATGTTGTTCCTTTGCAGGAAGATGAGCATGGGATCAGCATTGCATTTTACGATCCGTTCGACCTGCTGGCACGACAGGCTTTAGCCTCATCGCTGCACCAGCGAATCCTTTACGCGATGTCGACTCGTACCCAGATCGTTCAGGCGCTCCGGCAGGGCTATGGGGTTGGAGCCGAGACATTCGAAGCGATCCTCGAAGGTCGTTCGGACGAAGAGTTAGGTCTCGACATGAGACAGGAAACCAACGTTCTCGACCTCGATGATTCCGAAGCTTCGGTCGTCAAATTCGTCAACCAGATTCTGCGCGAAGCACTCGAACAACGGGCGACGGATATCCACGTCGAGCCGCTCCAGGACGATCTTCGGATTCGCTACCGGATTGATGGGGTTTTACACGACGTGCCTGTGCCGCCCAATATCAAACTGCTCCAGGCTTCTGTGATTTCGCGGCTAAAGATTATGGCCCATCTCGATATCGCGGAACGACGACTTCCGCAAGACGGCAGGATCAACCTGGAGCTTGACGCTCAAGCGATCGACGTTCGAGTCGCCACCATTCCGTCGGTTGCCGGCGAGAGCATCAGTCTGCGGCTATTGGGTCAGGAGAGGTTCACCTTCGATCGTCTTGGCTTGGACAAAGAGGCGCAATTGCGGGTCCTTCAGCTCCTGGCGATGCCGAATGGCATCGTGCTCCTGACCGGGCCGACTGGATGCGGCAAATCGACGACGCTTTACACGTTCTTAACGAGTCTAAACACGAAGGAACGCCGCATTGTTACGGTGGAAGACCCAGTCGAATATAAGCTCTCCGGAGTGATCCAAATCGCCGTTAAGCCGGAGATCAATCTCACCTTTGCCAATGGGCTCCGAAGCATCCTGCGAGGTGATCCAAATGTCATCATGGTCGGAGAAATGCGAGATCGTGAAACGGCTGAAATAGCCATCCGTGGAGCTCTGACCGGTCACCTGGTGTTTAGCACGCTTCACACCAACGACGCTATCGGAGGAATCACGAGGCTCGTGGACATGGGAATCGAGCGATTCTTAGTCGCGAACTCTGTCCGAGCATTTATCGCGCAGCGCCTTGTCCGCGTGTTGTGCTCCTTTTGTAAACGACCGGCCCAGCACCCTGAATCCTACCTCAAAGAAATCGGTTTCCCATTAGAGCACTCTTCCAAAGCAATGACCGCCGCCGGTTGCGAGCATTGTCGCCATACGGGCTTCGAAGGTCGCGCGGCGATATTTGAAATCTGTTTGGTATCACCTCGACTCCAGGATATGATCACCCAGGGCCGTCCGGAGTCCGTTCTGCGCGCTACGGCGATTGATGAAGGAATGATTCCCTTGCGTCATTACGGTTGGAGCAAGGTGATCGCCGGATATACGACACTTGAAGAGGTGGTGCGCGTGACAGCCGCGGACCTCGAGATGGTGGACGAGTGAGTTTTATGGCTCTGTTTTCCTACCACGCCGTTCGTCGAGATGGGGGTCGTGTCTCCGGGCAAGTTGAAGCCCAGAGCCGTACAGAGGCTTTCCGCAAACTCGATCGCGAATCCCTCCAACCCATCTCTCTGGTGCAGCAAGAGGGTGTTGAAACGAACGGAGCACGAGCTCCTGAGATGAGTGGCGCCCTCCCGACACGAAACATCCGGTTGTCCGGAGGTCAAATCATTCTGTTTACTGAGGAGATGAGCGACTTGCTCGATGCCGGTCTGCAATTGGAGCCGGCTCTCCGGGTGATGGAAGGACGGAAGGAACTCTCCGGTATCAAGTCCGTAGCTTCCGCACTTCGCCAACAAGTCCGGGAAGGAAGCAGCCTCTCGAGTGCGCTCAGGTTGGTTTCTCCTTCGTTCGGCGATCTCTTTTGCAATCTCGTCTCTGCAGGTGAGCTGAGCGGATCATTACCTCAGCTTCTGCGACGCCAGGCGACGTTTCTGGTCGCAATGGACGATCTGCGGAAAAAAGTAGTGAGCGCGCTGATTTATCCGGCGATGATTTTTTTTCTAGGGATCGGGTTGATCTTTCTGTTCATGACCTACCTTGTCCCACAGCTCACGAGCTTGTTCCAGAAGACAGGAAAGGACTTGCCGCTTCTGACGAAGTTGCTGGTCCAGACGAGTGACTTTTTCTCCCATTATTGGTGGGCCATCATCGCCGCCGCCGCCGCCGTGGTCTTTGGTTTTCTTCAATTTATCCGCATGCCGCTTGGCCGAACCTGGTGGCATACCACTCAGCTGCGGCTTCCACTGTTCGGTTCGGTTTTGCGCAGACGTTATTATGCACAATTCTCGCAAACGATGGCGAATCTGATCGCGAACGGAATTCCGCTTTTGAATAGCCTTCGGCTCATGACCAGCGCGACCGGGAATGTGCATCTTCGCCGTTTGACGGAACAAGTCGTCGAAATGGTCGGCGAAGGCGGATCGCTTTCCCGCGCGCTTCAACGGGTCGGAGAGTTTCCCCCGCTGTTTATTGATATGATTGCGGTCGGAGAGCAGACGGGTGACCTAGCTCA
Source organism: Chthoniobacterales bacterium (assembly GCA_035939025.1). Classification (GTDB taxonomy): domain Bacteria; phylum Verrucomicrobiota; class Verrucomicrobiia; order Chthoniobacterales; family JAFAMB01; genus JAFAMB01. The sequence goes on from DASZGG010000355.1 coordinate 11,453, forward strand.
GGCCCTTGAGAGGATCGGACGGCGTTACGACAAAGAACTGAATATCAGTATCCAGCGTTTGACTTCCTTGATCCAGCCGGTGGTAATCCTCATTATGGCCGGGATGGTCGGACTGATCGCATATTCGATAATCAATGGGATTTTTGATGCTATTTCCGGTCTGCGGCCGGGGTAGCTGCGGGGTGTTGTATGAGTCAAGTTCGCCTGTTAAGTATGGATTTCGATGGGACACTGGTCCGAGATTGGGCACCGCCTCCTTATCCAAAAATGCTCGTTCGAACCTTGAACCAACTTCGGCGCAATGGCGTGTTAATCGCCATCAACACCGGAAGGACAATCCGTCACGTGGAGGAAGGGCTGGAGTACACGGGATTTCCGGTCCGGCCCGATTTTGCATTGACCATTGAACGAGAGGTTTTCCGTTGGAACGGGTCAACATGGGAAGATTTTGGAGAATGGAACTCGCAGTGCCACGAGGAGCACGACACTCTTTACGCGGAAGTCGAGGGCCTGCTCCGAGAGATCGAAGAATATGTTGAATCTAAAACGGGGGGACGACTCTACTACGAGGAGAACCGGCTTTGCGGCGTTATTTCAAAAACAAATTTGGAAATGGATGAAATCTGCCGGTTCATCGCGGCTAAATGCGTCGGTTTTCCGGAATTCGCCTATCAACGGAACTCGATTTACCTCCGGTTTTGCCATGTAGCCTACCACAAAGGTACTGCGTTGGCCGAGCTGCAGCGACTGACGGATATCTCCAGTGACGAGACTTTCGCTGCCGGAGACAATTTCAACGATTTACCGATGCTGAATCTAGCGTTCGCCCGCTTTTTGGCCTGTCCCTCGAATGCTATTGAGGACGTGAAAGAAACGGTGCGGAATCAAGGAGGCTTTGTTGCCGGTCAAGATAGCGGTCTTGGGGTGGACGAGGCCCTGCGATATTTCTTCCCGAGCCTTCTTTGAGCCAAGCCGGCCGAAGCGCACAATTTTAGGGATCGATGATATAGCGGTTTCATACTTGCGTCAAAAAGTCACGTAATTGTAACATCACTGCCTTAAATTGTGATGCCCGAAAAAATCTTGATCGTCGAGGACGAAGTAGATGTAGCGGACCTTGTGGCGCATCATTTGAGAGGCGCAGGGTTTTCCGTCGAAACCGTTAACAATGGACGAGCAGCGCTCAACCTGATCAAAAGTCAACCTCCGACGCTAGTGGTGCTCGACCTGATGTTGCCTGAGGTTTCCGGTCTGGATCTCTGCCGGATGATCAAATCTGATCCCAGGACAAACAAGATACCGATCATCATGCTTTCGGCCAAGACCGAGGAGATCGATCGGGTGCTCGGATTTGAACTCGGAGCAGATGATTACGTGGTCAAGCCGTTTAGTCCGCGCGAGTTCGTGCTGAGGATTCGCGCGGTTCTCCGGCGCAGGTCTCAGAACGAAGAACCGGAGCTGCTTCGCGCGGGGGAGCTCGTGCTCGACCGGTCTCGTCACGAGGTTAAGGCCGCTGATCGAGTGATCGACTGCACAGCGACCGAGTTTAAGCTGCTGACCATTTTGATGGAAAGGCAAGGCAGAGTACAGGCCCGAGACCGTCTTCTGAGCGATGTATGGGGGTACGACTCCGTGATCGATACGCGGACCGTTGACACCCATATGCGCAGATTGCGGGACAAATTGGGTTCGCATGGGCGTTGCATCGAGACCGTTCGCGGATTTGGTTACCGGCTTGTGCCGCCGGACAGCGATTAAGGGGTTGCGAACGATTTGTTTCAATATTGTCACTGCAACGTAATCTGGCCGTAACATTGAGCTGGTCATCTTGCCTCCGTTAGTGTTCGCTCCGTGTGTTGCGAACGCTGCTTCCCGCCTGCTAGAGATAGTCCTTAACCTTAGAAAATCAGGGAGTAGAAATATGATCAAACGTGCACTACCAATGTTGGCGCTTGCTGTTTCGTTGGCGTCAACAAATATGACTGCGCACGCGCAATCGAAAGGTGATCAAGCGTTGCTTGACGCTCTTGTGCGAAAAGGTGTCCTTACCGAGAAGGAGGCCGAAGAAATCAGCGCCGAGACTGCCAAAGAAGCGGTCACCACTTCCGCCGCCAAGATCCAGATCGGCGATTGGGTGCA
>DASZGG010000356.1:0-3868 GCA_035939025.1 Chthoniobacterales bacterium
CCGCTTCGGCATTGGTGTCACTTAACGTCAATCTGACCGCTGACACTACAACTACCCCTCGGGCCATTAGCCACTCGGTATGAACGAAGAATCGCAGCGTTTAGACGAAGACGAGTCCAGAAAAAAGAATTGGAAACGGTGGGGACCGTATTTATCCGAACGCCAATGGGCAACAGTGCGTGAAGACTATTCCGAACAAGGAGACACCTGGAACTATTTTCCGCATGACCACGCGAGAAGCCGGACCTATCGCTGGGGCGAAGATGGATTGCTCGGCATTACTGACCGCGAGTGTCGCCTTTGCTTCGCTTTGGCGCTATGGAACGGACAGGATGCCATATTGAAGGAACGTCTCTTCGGACTCACGGGCCCGGAAGGCAATCACGGAGAGGATTGCAAGGAATGTTACTATTACCTCGACTCTTCTCCTACCCATTCTTACCTCAAGGCGCTTTATAAATACCCCCAGGTAGCATTCCCCTACGAGCAACTCGTCAAAGAAAACCACCGGTACGGTCTGAAACTTCCTGAGTATGAGCTTATCGATACCGGGGTGTTCGCTGAGAATCGCTATTTCGATGTCGTTGCGGAGTACGCAAAACAAACGCCCGACGATGTTCATGTGAGAATTACGGTCGCAAATCGGGCGAGCGAATCCGCCTCCATCGTAGTACTTCCGAGCCTCTGGTTTCGAAACACTTGGACGTGGGGTCTCTCTCACGAAGGTCGCTCGTGCAAGCCGCGTATTTGGCGCGACGTGACAGGCAACATTCGGACTGAGCATGAGACGTTGGAGCCCATGTATTTCTTCTATGAAGGAACCGAGGAGGTTTTATTTACAGAAAACGAGACGAATTTCCAACGTCTGTACGGTTCCAAAAATCCTTCTCTTTATGTCAAAGATGCTTTCCACGACTACATCATCTCGGGACGAGCGCTTGCGTGCAATCGAAGCCCGGGCGGCACCAAGATGGCTCCGGTTTATCGCCTGCGATTAGGGCCCGGACAATCCAGGATCATCTATCTTCGGCTGGTGTCGGTCACAGATTGGGATGGCAACCCCGGGGCCGATCCCACCGTTTTCGATTTGCGGCAAAACGAAACGGACAGTTTTTACTCGCAGCTTACCGGGGCGCTCGATGAACAATCCGCAAGAGTCTTCAGGCAAGCGGCGGCAGGGCTTTTGTGGAGCAAGCAATTCTATCATTATATTGTTAAGGATTGGTTAAAGGGGGACGCCTTCGAGGTGCCCCCACCTGCGTCTCGATGGCTGGGACGCAATCATGATTGGTTGCAGGTATACAGTCGCGATGTCATCTCGATGCCGGACAAATGGGAATATCCGTGGTTCGCGGCGTGGGATCTGGCGTTTCACATGCTCCCATTCGCACATCTCGATCCAAATTTCGCCAAGCAGCAACTGGAACTTTTCCTTCGTGAATGGTACATGCATCCGAATGGACAAATTCCCGCATATGAATTTGCGTTTACCGATGTAAATCCGCCGGTGCACGCCTGGGCTGCCTGGCGCGTCTACAAAATATCGGGCTCACGTGGCGCTCGAGATATTGACTTTCTGGAGAGTGTTTTTCACAAGCTGCTTCTCAATTTCACATGGTGGGTCAACCGCAAGGATACCGAGGGTAATAACATTTTTTCCGGCGGTTTTCTCGGGTTGGATAATATTGGTGTTTTCGACCGCTCCAAACCTCTTCCTACCGGTGGATATCTACAGCAGGCAGACGGGACCGCCTGGATGGGCTTTTATTGTCTAACCATGCTCTCAATAGCGCTGGAACTCGCTCAGACGCGACCCGTATATGAAGATATGGCTTCAAAGTTTTTCGAGCATTTCGTGGCGATTTGCGAATCCGTAAATACGCTCGGCGGCAACGGGCTCTGGGACGAAGAAGATGGTTTTTATTACGATCAACTGAAAATCGACGGCAGAACGATTCCGCTGAAGACTCGATCGCTGGTTGGCCTGCTCCCATTGATCGGAGTCGAGATACTTTATGAAGACGCCATTTTCAATCTCAAGGGATTTCGCCGCCGCATGCAATGGTTCCTGCAGTATCGACCCGATCTTGCGCGATTAATTACCATCGACAACAAAAGAGGTCGGACGCATCACCTACTAGCCGTACCAACGCAGGAGAGACTACGAAGGATTTTGAAATATCTTCTGGACGAAAATGAATTTCTTTCTCCTTATGGAATTCGCTCTCTTTCGAAAATTCACGCGACCCGACCCTACATCTTCCGGGCCGACGGCCAGGAATATCGCGTCGATTATATACCTGGCGAGGGTAATACCTATTTGTTCGGCGGTAATTCCAATTGGAGAGGTCCGGTCTGGTTTCCAATCAACTACCTGATTCTTGAAGCCCTTAAACGCTACCATTTTTTTTACGGTGATGATTTCACGGTCGAATGCCCTACCGGTTCGGGTGTTTTGAAAAATCTTCGCGAGGTGGCCCATGAGCTTTCGAGACGGCTGATCCGAATATTTCTGCCCGACAGCGGGGGCAGACGTCCCTGCCACGGGAATGATAATCTTTATGCTTCAGATCCTTACTGGAAGGATCTCATATTGTTTTACGAATATTTCCACGGAGATACGGGTCGTGGGTGCGGTGCCAACCATCAGACCGGTTGGACAGGGCTGGTGGCGCGCTTGATTATTACAGAGGCACGCTACGCGAGCCAATAGACGGTATCCGGCCGACGATCTCCGTGGTTGACACGGTTTGCGGCGATAAGAGGCGGGAAGTCAAGACTGTCTGATCTCATGATCGCCGATGTGCTGAGCTACCGCCAACACTTGGTGAATGTCGCACGCCTGCGCTGCTCCACGATCAATCAGCGTCTGCAGCTATCCGTTGTCTTTGCCCGTGGGCGGAGCGCCAGGGATTCCTCAAGTCCCAATCCAGCAGCGGTAGTGAAATCGTTGCGCGTCACCAAGCGCCGGCGACCCACTGGTTTGACCGAACCCGAAGTTCACGGCTTACTCCGAGTCGCCGGAGAGTCGAAGCGGGGTCGCGCCAAACGCGATTACGGTCTGCTGCAATTGTTACTGCAAGCCGGCCTGCGGGTGGGCGAGCTCACCAGCTTGAAACTGGGCGATGTCCAGATTCGGGATCGTTCCGGGGAGGTGCGAGTGCGGGAAGGCAAAGGCAAAAAAGAACGCGAGTAATGATCAGTAGAACCGATTCACCGCTTGCGAAAGGCGTGTGCGACCCAAAGGGAAGGAGATGGGAGCCAATCCCAGGCTCGCCAGCCTAAAAGGCCGAATGGGAACGCAGGAAGGAGCTTAGCGACACGGTCAGAGCTGGAGCGACGGCTCATTGCGTTCAGATCGTTACGGCCGCGCAATTTCCCAATCACTCTGGGCTCCGAAGCGCGCACGAACTAAGCTCTCTGCTTTTCGATGTCGGCAAAGGCTAAAAGATTTAACTCACTACTTGAGAACCCCAAGTGCCGTTTTCACCGACGACGACAAAGGCGAAGCCCTTTAACCTCGTTGCCTCAAGGATTTGGACCACTGAGCTTCGGACCTGATCTCGCACGCTTTCAACGCTGATTCCGGGAAAGTCGCCAATTACGGCAGAATGCGGTAGTTCGAGTTTTCCGATATTGCCTTTAACCCAGTGAGACAAGCCGATTTTGGCCAATGCGCTGTAGAATCTCGCATAATCTTCCTCGGACGCGTCATCAAGATCAAACGACATGAATACCTGAAATGCCATAGAGACTATGCGCGATCCTACTATTCATAAGCTCGGTTACGAGACAAAACACTGCTCAGTCGAAAACCTGACTCACTATCTTCGCATGTCCTGATTCCATGGAATGAACATGAGCCCCC